>CAJXFK010000018.1 GCA_913052575.1 uncultured Planctomycetaceae bacterium | reverse complement strand
CATGCCATACGGACCGAACCTGAATAATAACGGTCAGTTCTACGGTGGTTGCGACCTCATCTGGCAGTTCTAAGAATCTAGGTTGAAGCTATCAGCCCTTCGGGGCCGGTAGCTTAGGCCAACAAACATCCTGTTTAGGCGAAGGCGCTGCTCACCTCACGGTGAGCAGCGTTTTTCATGCCGGAGCTCTTATGATGTCGCCAAGGGCTTGTGTGCGTGTTCAGCCGGAACCAAAGACAATGATGAACAACGATGGCCGCGGAAAGAGAGACGGTTCAGGTATGGCTGACTGCTCTGGGTATCACTCGGTAGCCAAGGAATGCGTTCATTCCAGAAGAAATAACCCTTTGTTGAACGAGGTTTTTCGATTTCACCAAGAAAATATTAGGCGCAGGCAAGATGGGCAATATAGGCTGATTGTCAGTTCTTGCGGTCGCTGTTACCGTTGTAACCAGTTGCTCACGGAAGGTCCTCGCGACTAGGGCGACGTTCACCCGATGAATATTTGGGTGAAATAGTATCACGGAGGAAATTGCCGATGACTTCATGGATTGGGCGACCTGTCGCTCTCCTGACGACGAGTGTTCCAGCTGCCGTCCTCGCGGTTGCTGCTGTTGTCCTTATGGCAGCACCAACGCAGGCCTCCGAAGAGTGGCTCACCAACTACGATGAAGCGCTTGCAGAATCAACACGGAGCGGCAAGCCAGTGTTTGTGCTCTTTACCGGAAGTGACTGGTGCCCGCATTGCAGAACGCTTGAGGACCGTGTGTTTGCAACATCAGAATTTCAATCGTGGTCTGATGAACATGTCGTTCTACTCATGCTTGATTTGCCCGAATCAGGAATCAGCCCCGCTGTTCGTAGTGAACGCTCTCGAATCTGTATCAAGTACGGTGTTCGAACATTCCCTTCTGTCCTCGTGATAGACTCATACGGTGAAAAAATTCTAGAAGAGAAGGGGTATCGCGGAACACCAGCGTCCACATGGATTAAACGAATCGCTGCCAAGGTCCCAGCCCCTGAAGCAGTCGCTGCTCTTGAGCAACCTATGCTGACTTCGCTCAGCGAAGCTGTCGATAAGGCTCAGGGAAAAGATCGTCCAATCCTGCTTGTGGTAAGTGGCAGTAGTGATAAGACAGCACGAATCCGTTCTGCAAGCCTTGTCAACGACCCGGAGTTTCATGCACTCGTTGAAGACAACTTTGTCGTCGCCACAATACCTGCCTCAACAGAAAACGGAGAGCCAGCAGATGCTTCTTTGGAGCAACTCCTTGGCGGCACCCTTGAGCCAGACGCTGTGGAAGTCATTGTGACTGACGATGGTGAAACAACAGTATTCATGGCATCGGGAAGTCAGTCACCGAAACGAATCGTCAGTGGTTTACGACGATTTCTTGTGGCACGACAAGCTGCTCGCCAGTCGAATGCCACTCGCCGGTAGTGAGTTATTTTGTCACTTCTGCATGCTCGCTGAGCGTGTTGAGGTCATCAGTAGGTTTCGAGCGACGAACCTGGAACCGCCCAGCTTCAGTATTGAGCTCTGTAATCAATGCCCGGAGCTCATCGAGTGAGGCGTAGAAAATAGCATGAGCGGCAGAAGATTCTCCGGCTGCTGTGCGTAAGTTTTCCATGGCGTCACGAATCTGTCCCGCGCCCTCAGACTGTGCCTGCATTCCTTCGTGCACCTGATCAAGTGAATGACTTACTGCAGCAACAGGTTCAACGACACGCCCAAGGCTGCTGCCAATTTCTGCGACCGTCAACACTCGACTGCTCACCTCGTTGCGGAAACGGTCCATTTCCATGGTTCCACTAGAGACTGCAGTCTGCATTTCACTGACAAGTCGCTCGATGTCTTTTGTTGCAAGCGCTGTCTGGTCAGCAAGACGACGGATCTCCTGAGCCACAATTCGAAAGCCCCGCCCAGCTTCACCAGCTTTTTCGGCTTCGATAGTAGCATTCAGTGACAGAAGGTTTGTATGCTCAGCCACTTTGGCAATTGTTGTCACAACGGTTGTGATACCCGCAGCTCGCTGGCTTATTGATGAGAGCTTTCGGGTGAAAGCATGCATGGATTCATCGAGTTGTTGCATGGATGCTGTCATGCGATCAACGCCACTCTGGCCTTCGTCAGCAACTGATTGTGCCTCTCTGGCTGTTTCACGGACGTGGCTGGTTGCCTCAAGTAGCTCATTGCTCGTCGCTGATATTTGACTGACGGCAGCCGCTATTTCTGCGGTTGATCCATCGAATCGACTGATGACATGTTCTTGCTGCCTGAGTGATGCTGTCGTGTCAGCTTCTACTGTAGAAAGCCTCGCACCTGCCGTCTGAATACGTCCTATGAGTTGACTCAGTGAATCATTCATGCCCGTAAACGCCTGGAGTAATCGTCCGACTTCATTGTGACCCGCTTGCTGTGGTTCACTCGTTAAGTCGCCGGATGCGATTGCCTCTGCTATGGCAGCCGCGTGCCCAACAGGCATTGCAATAGAACGACCGAGCCAGACTCCGGCCAGAATACCGGGGATGCCAATCGCACAGGCGGCAATGAGCCCAGCAAGAGACTGTTTCCAGATAACGCCATACGCTGATTTTGTTGAGATTGTCACGAGGACCGCGCCACCGAGAGAACCGTCCGCTGTCAGTATTGGTGCAGCAACGTGATACCCACTCGCATCAAGCCTCCCGAGAGGCAATTTCTCTAAAATGCAATCGCAGACAATGCCTCTATCGGTATCTGTCAGTGTATTGAGACTTTCTTCAGAATTGTTTTCGCCAACGCTGCGAGTTACGAGAGGAGTAAGTTCAGATGAAAGGATCGTAATTTTTTGCACATCACCACCGATGAGTCGATCAAGGAGTCGTTGAAGACCAAGATTTTGATCGAGTCGCTCAAGGTATGATGCTTCCATGCCTACCTGTACGATACGAGGTTTGTCGATGCCGCCGACTCCAACGTATTTAAATATCTTGTCATCGGTTTCCCGTTGTTGTGCTTTTTGAATGACGCTTTGCGTTTTACCCTCGAGGAGCCGGTAAAAGGCAGATGCTTGAGGTTGTTCGGTAGGGTCTGGTGAAAATGTAAAATCTTCAGCATCGTTGGTGTAAATAACGGTTCGTCCGCTAGAGTCAGTGGCCAGGAGTTCAATCCCAGCAGCATCAGCGATTGGTTTCAGTTGATCGCGAATGGTCTTGTTGGAAACACCTGCCTCTTCACCAATCGATACCAAAGACGCGAGTAATGAAGCTTGTGTTCTCATCTGCTTGCCCATCTCGTCTTCAACCTGGCGGGGAACCTCGGCGGCGAATGCTGCTGTACTGGCAAGACTTGTTGCAATGCTATTGCCGCCGACGCGTACTTGTTCAAGGACGGCCTGCCGACTCGCCAGTGTTTCAACGACAGTGGTGACAGCAGCTACCAGTGTGATCAGGAGGGCAGCAATGAGGGCAATACGAGAACGAAGCGACATGGGCAGAAGACCAGTGAGGACGGTTGTGTTGTCACACCCAACGCCATGAGAAGACAACCCCTAAGGCTAACCCATCTTCTGTGACCATGCGAGCCGCTAAAGTCTATTACCGAAGAAATTTCAGGCGCGTCAGGCTTGGTAGCCGTCAGAATGCCTCGTTGTGCCGTGCAACCGTTACAACCGTTGCCGTTGATGGCACGCTTTTGGCGGCTGGAGGATGTCGCAAAATGATGTTCTGAGGTTCCTGAAAAGAACTTGCGAGCCAGCAGCCAACAATTGGTAGGAGCGTAAACAGGGGTGCTACAATCCACGGGAGCCATGGCGAAAGTCCAGCCTGCCGCTTGGACGCCCTTTTGGACGCACGATCCGCAACACGGAAGTGACGATCAATCTGCATGAGATACCCTCTGCATGAGATACCCTGAGTGAGTGCGAGGCAACGTACCTGACGACGTCTTTTTCTTGTAGAGAAAGGCATGAAACCCTTTGCTCTTCCGCAGATAAGTAGCTTTTTTAGTCCCCTGGAGGCAACGGAGATTTCAGGGATTCCGTAGCCATTGAGCATGGGTAAGCTAGGGTAAGAGTGACCGAGGCGGGGATCGAACCCGCACGGAGATTCCTCTCCACGGGATTTTAAGTCCCGTGCGTCTGCCAATTTCGCCACTCGGCCAAGTGTTTTAGGATACTAGCCGCTAATGGCACTCCACCGCAAATGGTGTCACCTTTACCCGCAGGTCTGGAATTCAAAGCCCTCTCAACGTAGTGTCAGATGTATGAAAAACGTATTCGTGCTTCCCAGATTTCGTCGATCCCAAAACTCGTGTTTGCACTGGACAGGTAGGGCGGTGAAGTGACTGGAAATGAGTTGATAGAGATGCCAGGTTTTGACGGATTTCTCGGGAGCCGGGCATCAATCGGTATGGACGTTGTCATTGTCGGCCTTCTGCTCCTATTGCCTGTTCTGTTGATCAGTATTATCGCTGTGAAGAGAGGGCATTATCGGCTTCACAAGGCTTTACAGATTTTCATCATGACGGCACTCCTTGCAGCAATCCTTATTTTTGAAATCGATATTCGGTTTTTTAGTGACTGGAGAATTCGTGCTGCACCAAGTCCTTACTGGCCAATTGGTGTTGGGACTTCGCTTGCGGTGCATCTTGTGTTTGCTGTTTCGACACTTGTGCTTCTTCTGTGGGTGTTGATCGAAGCATTTTGGAAATTTCCAAAACCACCAGTGCCAGGAAGCCACAGCAAAAAGCATCGTCGGATGGCTCGATTGGCAGCAGCTGATCTCGTGCTGACAGCTGTGACGGGCGGGTTCTTTTACTGGTTGGCTTTTGTTGTCTGAGGTGGCACTAGTTTCAAGTTGCGCTGGTTTCAAGTTGCGATGGTTTTCGACCCTAGCTGGTTTTTGGATTTGGACGGGGACTGATTCAAGGTAGCCCACGTCAATAGGTTTCTATGATGCTGGTGATTTATTAAGCCATCTACAGAGACCGATGCCACCGAAGTAGAGTGCCGCCAGCGGTGTCGCAAGCAGAAGCATGCTATATGGATCGGCTGGAGTCAGTATGGCTGCAGCAATAAAGATTACGACAAAGGCCATTCGCCACTGGCTGGTAAATGTTTTGACTTCAACAATGCCGAGCCGATCAAGGAATACCATCACCAACGGAAGTTGGAACCCAAGGCCAAATCCAACCGGAAGAAACAAGACGAAGCTAAGCCATTCGCTTATTCGTGGGTCCGGATCAAGTCCGAGCCATTCGTTGAAGGCGAGAAGATACGTGAGCACGAAGTCAAAAACGAAAAAGAAGGCGAGAAGCACGCCGGCCGCAAAGAGGCCGGTACTCGCCGGTAAGAAAATATGCACCACTTTTTTTTCATGCGGGTAGAGTCCTGCCGCAACGAAAATCCATAGCTGGTAGATGATCCAAGGCCCCGCAAGTACAAGTCCAACAAGGAATGACGCCTTGACATAGATGCCAAACGCTTCTTGAGCGCTCAGGGTCGTAATACTTACCCGGCTGTCTCTGGCAAGTGGCTGCCAAAGGAGAATTGGGGCGAGTGATTCCGTGTCAAAAGATTCTTGCTGGCTCAGGTCAGGCTTGGCACCTGGTAGTCGGTGAGGGTGAATTTCACGGAGATCAAAAGAAAGATTGTGCTGTTCAACGGCATCTACAATTTCTTTTCGTGAATATGGGAGGGTCGGTCCTCCAGCCCGCCGGGGCGTCCAGGCATCAAATACCTCGATGGCACGTTCCGTGTAGTAGTCGCCCAACGCTTTTCGCAAAGGAGACTCAATGATGTGAATAACCGGTTTCGCGACAAAGAATCCAATGGCAACTCCACAGAGAAGACCGATCGCACCACGAATAAGGCATACCCGTAATTCTTCAAGGTGCTCTCCAAATGTCATCGTCGAACTATTGAAGAGGTCGTCTTTGTCTACAGTTGAAGGCGTAGTAGTCATGCGGAAGCCAGGTTGTGGAGAGTAGTTGTTCTGCTAGGAACAATTTGTGCGACAACGTTATACTGCACGGAAATCTTTTCATTCGCAACAGGCCTTCCCAAAGCAGTAGGCTCCTCGACCACAGTGAATGGTGATCCCCGTGTACGATGCATTAATTCATAAGCTTTTTGCGAGACGCACCGTTGTGCCGTTGGCGATCATGTGTGTGGCAGTTGTTGGCGTCTTAGGCCTCGAGATCACAGCGGCTGAATGGGTTGATTTTGGTGAGCGTGGTTGGTTCACCAAGGCCCGAACGGTTGCACGTTCTCGGGCTGCTCGCGATGCCGTGGATCGTCTCGTTCAGAAGACTGATCAGTCGCGACAGGCAAAGTCTGTGTGGCTGGAAGATGTCGACGCGTTGACAGTGTGTTGGTCTCGAAGAATTGGTGTCACGTCCATGGCAGAGTCAGGCAGATTGGTGTCGTGGTCTAGCCCGTACGGGATACATCTTGTTTCGCGTGCCGATGGTAGTCCGCCGTGGGCTGGAGTCCGACGCAATGACTGTAGTGTTTTTCCTCGGCTCCCGTCTGAGTCGTATAGTGAGAATGCATGGCTCACGCTGAAAGAATCTGGGCATCTTGTTGTTGCTGCATCACGCCTGTTTTCAGTTCTTACAGTTCCAAGCCAGAGCGGAGGTATGGGTGCTCAACTCATTGCCCTCGATGTGGGGTCCAATGCCCAAGGTCGTCTGCTGTGGTCAGAGGGTATTCAAGGAAACGAAATCGGCTTGGCAGCTGATGCAACGTGTTGTGTAAGTGCAGCTATGGTGGAGGCTGAAGAAACACTTTTCGTGTGCAGCCGAGATGCTTCTGATGGTCGTATTGTGTGGGAGCGTCAATTGGCTGACATGCATCCGAAATCTGATCGTGCTGCGACTCCTGGCCAGCTGAATCATTTTAAATTCCCGGCAGTGCATCTTGTTCAACATCTTGTGGTTATCATGATGCCAAGTGGGAAGTTGATTGCGATCGATAAAAATACAGGCGTAGTTTCTTGGGAACGAGAAAGCGTCCGGGCAGAGTATCCTCCCAAAGTTCTTGTGTACGAGAACGGAATGGCAAGTACATCTGACAGCCTCTTGGTCTTTGTTCAGCGGCGTGATGAACGTGGCCCGCCAGGGTGCTGTACGGTGAGTCTCGCGGATGGCAGTTGTCTCAAGACGTGGTGGGCCATTCCCTCTGACCTTGAGGATCAATCAGAATGTGTTGGGCAACAATGGCTCGCTCCATCAGTTTTTTCAGGTCACATTGTGTGGCCAGCCGTTTCAGCGACCGGAAACATGCTCAGTCATGTGCTGGTGAGTTCGGTCACTGAGCCTTCAGCAGATCTCAAAGACTTCGCTGAACGCGATCGTGACGTGAGCATCGTGGACATTTATCCTGAAAAGAAACAGATGAATCAAGAGTCTGTAGGACGTCAGAGTGATGAAAGTTATCATCGCATTGTGATACAAGCCTCTGGTTCCATATGGTGTCTTGCGGCGGTGTTACCAGAGGCCACTTCCGGAGTAGACTTAGAAGCCAAAACGTCACTTGGTAGGAAATGATGCAGCACGATACCGCTACTGACACCAAACGATCTCTCGAATCAGTCTGCCAACTCGGTAGTCGTCTGAGGGAGGCTCTCGCAGGTTCAATAGTTGGTCAAGAAGATGTTGTTGACGACCTTATTGTATGTCTGCTTGCTGAGGGCCACTGTTTATTAGAAGGGCTTCCTGGCCTTGCGAAGACCGAGATTGTGAAGTCGCTTGCTGCGGCCATCAATCTTGATTTTGGTCGCATTCAGTTTACGCCAGATATTCTCCCTGCGGACATCGTGGGAAGTGATGTCCTCGTTGACCATCCGACTGATGGGCGGCAGCTACAGTTTCTGCCAGGACCTGTTTTTAAAAATGTTCTGCTTGCGGATGAAATAAACAGAGGGCCACCCAAAACTCAGGCTGCTTTGCTGGAGGCAATGCAGGAAGGGCAGGTGACAGTTGGTGGGGCACGCCATATTCTACCCGATCCTTTCTTTGTTCTTGCAACACGAAATCCAATTGAACACGAGGGAACGTACGGTCTTCCGGAGAGTCAACTGGATCGCTTCTTGATGTTAATACACGTTGATTACCCACCACTTGCAGACGAACTCGAGATTGTTCGTCGGACGACAGGTGTGAAGCAGCCAGTAGTCTCGGCTGTCGTTGATCTCAAGATGCTCAATGCTGCCCGACGTGTTGTTCGATGTGTCCCAATCGCAGAACCACTTTTAGAGTTGGCGGTTCAGTTTGTGAGGGCAAGTCGACCAGGAGATGCATGCGCTCCTGATTGGCTTGAGCAACTGGTTCAATTTGGAGCTGGTCCACGGGCTGCTCAGGCACTCGTGCTGACTGCAAAGGCACGAGCTGCTCTTGCTGGAAGACCATGCGTAAGCCTTGAGGATCTTGGTCGGTCAGCAGTTGCCGTGCTTCGTCATCGATTAGTCCTGTCGTTTGAATCAGATGCGGAGGGTGTTACTCCCGATGACATTGTCTCTCGTTTAGTGACTGAGCGGCTTTCTGGTAGCAATTAAGCAATGGCAAATAACACAATTTCCATTGTGCTGGCAACGGTTGTATTTGGTTCACCGAGTGTCTTGCTGTGGCTCGGAGTTGCTGGCTTGCCAATCCTTTTCATGTGGTGGGTCCAGCGCGACCTCAAGTTCATTGGTTTTGCCGGGCTCGAAATTCTTCGTGTTGCTGCAAAAGCCAGGGGGATGAATCCATGGACGAGGCAGCAGTGGATTCTACTCGTTCGCATTGTGTCTCTCGTTGCTGCTACTCTTCTCGCTGCCTTACCTCAGCTGAAGGGGCGTCGTGAAGATGGTGTGCAAATACAGTCTGTAATTCATCTGCGGGGTGTATCTGCGAACCAGCATGCAGTGCTTTCAGATAGGCAGGGCATAGACACTTCCGCAGTGCTTGCTGCAGCGTCTGCAGCTTCGTTTGAGGTGGATAGTAATGATTCCATGATGGCTGCTCTGGAGAACGTTACTACAGATGATGTTCTTGTTGTGCACGACGGCGTTGTTCCGGGTCGCAACCACGCAGATGCGTTTTGGAATTGGGTGTACAAGGGTGGTCGAGCGATTGTGCTTCTGGGCCCCAGCAGCCTTGATGCTGATGGCTGGCAAAGATGGCGTTCGGAGTTAGAAGTACATGCTGCTGTCAACGTCCAGGGAGTAAAAAGCCTATCGCATGGAAGGCTTTCAGTATGCACAAGCCTGATGGCACCGCCTTCTGTCAATGATGTGGGTGCGAGAGGAAGGAATGGTCCCTTTGTGGTATCTGGACCGACGATCGCGCGTCTCGCACAACTCGATTTCCCGAGAGATCAAAAAGGGGTTCAGACGCTCGCTGTTGCCGGGCCAGAAGATGCTCCGCTGGCTGTCTCGTTACCAGTAGGCCAAGGAAAAATTGTGATCTCAGCAGTACCACTCTCTCTTGTTGACGGAGTTGATGAAGCAGATCGTCCTCGCTGGACTGATCTTCCTGTATGGCCGGCGTTCCTGCCGTTTGTGACTGGCTTGATTTCTGAGGCAGCACATCAACCCGTGGAAATGAAAAAAACTCCAATCGCTCAGTACCTGGCCAGAAAGTGGTTGGTTCTTTTGTTATTCGGGTTCGCTGTGTCTGCGGTTGTAATGGATGGAGTTCTCTCTTGCTGTGGCTGGTGGTCGGTGGCGGCCAGGGCGTGTGCAGTGTTTGTTATTCTACTTTTAATGGTCGGAAATGTTGCCCCTGGGTCTCATCGTGAAGCGGGTGATTCGCAAGTGTTGAGTACAACTGATAGGCAGGCAGCAAATCCATTTACAGTTTCTGTATCAATGCCGCCACTCTGTTGGCCAGGAGAAGAGATCGATGTTGTCGTTGCAATTCGAGGTCTCAGTGGTCAATCCATAAAACTTGTGCTTGAGGATGACAACGAGCAACGTGCTTCTGTGTCCTGTGAGCTCAAAAGGCCGTCAGGTACAGAGGACACGGCGTCTACGGAAGGGGTGGGTCTCGCCATACTTCCTTGGAGTGTTGCCGATTCGATTTCTCCTGGTGCATGTCGGCTCGTGCTCCGTGCGCATGAAGAAAACTCTGGAAGTTCGTTTTCTAGAAAGAGTGACGCCGTTGTCGAGCTTGACGTTATGACAACGATTGTAGATGGCTTCGTCCGGGTGCTTGCTGTTGATGCGACACCCCGGTTCGAATATAGGTTTTTTCGTCAGGATGTAGAGAGTGATCCTCGCTTTCGTGTCGACGAATTACTTTTAAGCACCTTTCAGGATGAACAGCGTCCAAAGATTGACTGGTCGCAATATGATGTTGTCTGGCTTGGAGACGTTGTTGGTGTGCCAACTGGTAAGGATGAGCAGCACTGGTTGCTGGACAAAGATGAGGTGTCATCGCTCGGTGAGCATGTGCGGGCAGGTCGTCTGAGTGTGGCGTGGTCGCCGGGTGTGCAGTATTGGAGAAGTAGTTTTGCATTGACGTCCGAAGTAGATTGGTTGCCGGCAGCCGTGCTTGAGCCACAGGCTTTGAATGAGGTGTTTCGTGAGGGCATCGAGGTATGTGCCTGCGATGCGGGTGTTGATTCTGGATGGATGCCACGCCGCCTATCCGGGCTTGGTACGTCATACAGTCTCTTGCGTCCTGTACGATTGCGGGCAATGACTGCGATTTTATCTGAAGCGAGACTCGCCAATGATCGAGTGGAGCCAGCAATAGTCCTGGGTCGTGTTGGTCATGGAGTTGTTCTTGGTCATCTTTGTGAGACATGGCGATTCAGAGAAACTCAGCTCTTTGGAGTCAATGAATCGAAGCAGACATATTGGCAGCACGTCCTGACGCGTTTGGTGACAGAGACAATGGTCGAGGAGAATGCGAGTTTTGTAACCCGGTCTGCCGTGAAGGATTCTTCTGGTAAACCTGTTTTCGAAAGAGATGGAACGTACGTTCCTGATGGCATTCAGATGAACGTGTTTCTCGGTCATGTTCTCATGCTAGCCTACGTTTCTCTGCTGGCAGGAGTCTGGTATGTCACGTATAGTCTCGATAGGAAGGAGTTCGGCAGTTGATACCCATGTCTTCGTCCACTGCTTCAGAAGTATTAACGCGTCGCGTTCAAGCTTTACTCATGCAGGCATGGATTCGACTTGCCTTGTACGGAATGTCGCTCTTGCTCGGCGTTGCTGTGACTTCTGTAACCCTGATGGCATTGATTGATATTTCAATGCGTACAGAGCATTTCTGGTTGGGCGGCAGTTTTGTCTGGTGCTCGGTCGCATTGGCGGGGTTTTGGTTTGTTTCTCACATTCAGTCATGGCCAACCTACTTTGGTGTGGCTCGACAGTGGGAGGCTGAGTATCCGCACCTGGGAGAATCTGTTTCGAGTGCAGTTGGCTTTCTTTGTGAGGAGAAAAGGTCAAGGAGTCTGCCTCTGGCATCATCGAGAGGAGCAGATGATTTCAGTGAACCAGTACTCTTCTTTCGCTCAGAAATGAAAGTATTGGCTTTGGAACATGCGGCTCGTGCTTCTTTTGGTGTCCCTTGTATCCAATTGAAGTGGGTTCTTGGTGCACTGGCTTGTTTCATGGGGAGTTGTTTCGTTGCCTTTGCTGTCTACTTTTCGGGAGATGGAGTGTGGCAGCAGGCAGTCTGTCGGCAGGTGCCACCAGCAGTTGGGGGTTGGTCGGAGCCTCGTCCGAAACTCGCTGTCGAGCAACGTACACGGCAGACTGCTCTTTCCGCGGCGGAGATTTCCGTAGTAACCCGAGTGCTGCTGAAACGTTATGAGGGAATTCTGGAACACTTTGATCAAGATGCCGGGCAGTCTCGTGAGGAATACCAGGTAGTTGCAGCAGAAACTCTGTCACTTGCCGAAAAAGTTGATGCCGATGCATTACTGCTTCAATGGTTTGCGAGTCAGGTTGCGGGAAGCACAGGAGGCACGCACCTCAAAGATATTCTCAGCAGAGTCGTTCTAGGAGGTCGGGCCGCGCTCAGTTTTTCTCAAGCAACCGCAATGAAAATATATCTCAATAAACAACTGCTCCAACTTTTTCCTCAACAAGCAGGTCTTCGGCCGAATGAATTAGGGAGCACAAGACTTCTCTGGCTTGAAAGATTGGCAGAAAGTGATGCGAATATGAGTGCCGTTGTAAAGGAGTCGTGTAGCGTTTTATACGCTGAAGAAATTGTTGGTAGCAGTCCTTCGTTCCTTTCTGGCGGCATGACTTCGTTACTCATACAACAGAATCGGCTTGGTCGTGCGATTGGAATAATGGATTCTTTTACGTTCGATTGTTCAAAAGTTGTTCGGGAGTTAGGGCTTACAGTCTCAAATGCACCGGTCACAATGAAATGGGACGACAGCCCCAGGCTGGCCGAGGCGATGGTTAGGATAACGACAGTTGAAGCAGGTATTGCCGAGACACAGAATGGCTCAGATGGAAAGGACGTCGGTCGTATTGATGGAGTGCAGGTGGCAAGTAGCCCGGCTGGTCAAGGTGTTTCGAATCAAGGCAGTTTCGACGGCGTGGCTTCCGGTGGTGCGGAGAGTGAGAGTTACGGTGGCACCATCAGCCTGCCGACAGACGTCAGGACTACAGCGAGTGGTTTAAGTGATGGTCGATTGTGGGCGTTGTGGTCTCCTTCTGAGGATACAGGTCGTCGTGATTTTGTTGACCAGACGGTTGCAGGGGAGCCATTAGAAGCCTTTCAGCGATATGTCGATCGGGTGACAGCACTTCCAGGAATAGGAAACTCTTCTTTGCTGAGGCAACAGAAATGATCCCACGTTTTCTCTCAGGTCTTTCATTTGTCATGGTCGTGTGTGGTGTTCATGGTTTAGCGCTGGGTCAAGAGGCCGAAGATGTACACACTATTCAACTCGAAAAACGAATTGCCAAAGCTACAGGCAAAGGCCTTGTGTGGCTTGTCGCATCCCAACAAGAAGATGGTTCGTGGGGCTCCGGCCGCTTTGAGGGAAGTGTGGCTGTGACCGCGCAGTGCTTACTTGCTGTTCTTGGCTCTGGAAGCACGCCCGCATCTGGGCCGGACACAGTCGCAGCGCGCCGTGCTGCGATGTGGTTACTTGATCAAAGCAATGACAACGGCCTGATTGCAAGGAATGAAGCAGCTGCTCATGGACCTATGTATGGACATGCTTTTGCAACACTTGCACTTTCGGAGTCGTTTGGTGAAGTTTCGAGTGACAAAGCTCAGCGTGTTCTTCGCGCTGCAGCAACTCTGATCCAAGAAACACAGAATGATGACGGTGGTTGGAGGTATAAGCCGACACCTGGTGATGCTGACCTGTCTGTCACTTCGGCAATGCTTATTGCGCTGCGAAGCCTGTCGGCCGCCGGTGTCGCGGTGCAGGAAGAGGTTCCACAAAAAGCTATAGCCTATATCACGCGATTGCAGAACGAAGACGGTGGTTTTCGCTATCTTCTTGAGGCTGGACCAAGCGGTGCTCCAAGAACAGCGGCAGCACTTTTTGCACTACAATTAGCAGGTGCAGAAGGAGTTGTTATCGATAACGGGTTTCGCTGGTTGAACCAGCATCCGCTACGGCTGAATTCGGATGACGGCTATGCCCTCTATGGTCTGTCGTACTCAGCTGCTGCTCGTTACCAGAGATTGCTTTCGACGCATGCAAAGAATGCTTGGGAGAAATGGTACAGTCGTGCTACCCGGATGCTTTTAGAGGCCCAACGCACTAATGGTTCGTGGTCTGATCCCTCGTGTTCAGAGTATGGAACTGCAGCAGCAATTTCAGTTCTTCAGATGCCCAATGGGCTCTTGCCAATTGTTGTCGAGCAGGGTCGCATGAAGAATCAGGTGGGGCCATGAAGAATAATTCTTCTCTGGTTTTGAAAGTGGTTGGATTGATCTTCCTCAGCTTTCTTGTTTGCTGTGGTGACAGGCTGCTTGCTGACGATGTTATTGCTGTACTTCCGCAAGACGGGGACGCTCCTCGTCGTGTGGCCCTACAAAGCGAGGGGGTGCTGTTGACGAAACAGGTTCCACCGTGGCCGGTTGGGTCATTCGTGATGCTTCGCGGAGGTGGTGTTGTTGCTGGGGAGCTTACGGTTCTGACTGCAAAAGAAGTTCAGATAGAAACAGTTTCGTTCGGTTGGCTTGCCCTATCACGAGATGAAATTGTTGGCTACCGAAAGAGTATTGGCATTGGTCCCCGTCGTCACGGTGTGCGCAATGGGCTGACCAGCACGGTTTCACTTTCCAATGGTGATTGGCTTAATGGATCTTTTGTGACGGTGGCTGACGGTGATGTACGAATTCAGATGAATGACCAAGACTCTAGTGATCAATCTCTGGCGGTCTCTTTAGATCGTGTTCTGGCTATTGATCTCGTAGATTCCACAAAAAATCTTTCTATCGCAAGAGGAAAGAGTGTTGAGGATTCGGCTTGGATAGCCTTCGAAGATGGTTCTCGATTTCTTGTGAAAAAAAATGAGCAAGGGAACTGGTTGCAGCCCTTTTCAGTGACTGAGACCAAAGTAAATATTGTTCCAGTTTTTTATCAGGATGAAGATGGAGTCATCTGCTTTCGTGACGAGATTGCAGTTTTGGAACCACTTGCTCAGAGTGAAGTGCTTGCTCAGAGTGGCTTGGTAAGCAGGGTGTTTGCTTTAGAGGATGACCAAGAGGCTGGTCAGCTACAACCACTGCCTATTGAGGACGCACTGTCTTTCGGTGAAACGTATACAGGTGAGTGGCCACGTTTACGAGGACTGACCGGATTGACTGCCCTCGGGCTCCATTCGCCATATGGTGCCGAGTTTCGGTTTGACCAACCAGCGGCACGCTTCTTAGCGGTTGTTGGAGTTGATGATACTGCAGGTGAGGGGGGAAGTGTCGTGGTGTCTTTACATTGCAACGTCCAAAAAGAGCTGGCAGGAGAAACGTTTTCTGGTCGGGGGCAACGGTCGATCGTGCCACGAGGCTCATCAATGAATGAGTGTTTTCGTTCGCCGATACTTCGCGGAGGCGACGCCCCGTTTGTGATCGATGTTTCTCTTGAGGGCTCAACTCGACTGCAGCTTCGTGCTGAATCAGCAGATGGCGAAAGTGTTCTTGATCGTCTTCTTTTGCTCGACCCGAGAGTCATTTACTTTCCGTAGGTATTCCCTAGGCCGGGGCGATTATCTGTGGGTTTTACATCACACATGGCGTCATAAATTTTACGAACTCCCGAGACAAGTGCTTTGACATCCTTTGGGTCAAGGGCATGAAGCTTCTGCATTGATCGCCATGAACTTAGGATCAGACTCTTCAGAAACTCATTTTTTTTGACATGGCGTCCGCTCTTGCGGAGCATCCAGTCTTCAGTGCCATATTCAGCATCCCAGTCGCGCCACTTCTTAGACATGTTGAGAGTCTCTTCAATGCGAATCTCAAGACCACCACGGAGTTTACCGGTGTCGGGGTCAAGAAATGTCCGTATCTCACTGTCACCGATTTTGCTGAGGGCTTCGGCCACAATCTCAAGGACCACGTTGGTCCCAACCATGCCTTGAGTCATTGCGCGGTCAAGAACAGGCCTGAGAAGATCAGCAAGTGTCTGACGATTGAAATTCGCGATCGTAAGCGTTGCTGGTGAACGAATCATCAAACAGACCTCATTCTGACACGAGCATGATGTATCAACAGATGGTACAAGCATACGTCCTCTAATGAAGACCACCCACCAAAACGTATAATCAATACTACACGATATTTCCAAATAAGGTGCCAGCACATAGGAGGATCAGATTATTCAAAAAAACGGCAGGATGCATTTCAGATGTAATCTAGATGCTTGAATTCAGTCGAGGGAAATCTGTTCTTTTGGTATCCCGTCTCAGAAGCATGTCCTTGCCCGTCAGAGATTCTCAGAGTTTGCACCACCGTAGTAAGAAGAGGTATTCTCCACACTCTCTTACTGCAAAACCCAATAAGGTAACTTCATGATCCGGATACATCCTTTCACTGCATTACGACCCTCCTTTGAGGATGCTCCAGAAGTCTCGAGTGATCCTTACGACGTTATCTCAACAAGTGAAGCAAGGGATCGTGCTGCAGGAAAACCGAAATCATTTCTGCACGTTGTACGCTCAGAAATCGATTTGCCAGAGCAGACTGATTCATACGCATCAAAAGTATATGAGAAAGCAAGTGACAGCCTGCAGGGTATGATCGCCGGAGGAGTGCTTCAGAGAGAGTCGCAACCAAGTCTCTATTTGTACCGGCAAATACGAGAAGGTATCGCTCAGGTGGGTGTTGTGGCATGCGTCGAGGTGGAGCAGTATCGCTCTGGTGAAATTCGAAAGCATGAGAAGACAAGGCCGGATAAAGAAGATGATCGAACTCGTCATTTGCTAGCCACGGCAAGTCACGCGGAACCCGTTTTTTTATGTTTCCGTGATGTTCCAGATGATGACGACGTAACAATTTATTCAATCATGCAGGCTGATCTGCAATCGTCACCACTGTTTGATTTCATTGCTCCTGACGGTGTGCAACACACAGGTTGGTGTGTTGCTGATCCATCGCGGTACGTATCAATATTTGGTCGGTTGAACAGGTTGTATATTGCCGATGGGCATCATCGGTCGGCTGGGGCTGAGCGTGCAGCGACAGCATCAAAGCAGGTTGATGAAAACTTTAGTGATACAAAAGAATATGGACGTTTTCTAGCAGTCGTCTTTCCACATGACCAGCTCAAGATTCTGCCGTACAACCGAGTTGTGGCAGATCTGAATGGTCTTACACAACAGAGCTTTCTTGCGAAGTTGCGGGAGATTGGTTCTCTCGAAAAAGCCGGTAAGGGGACTCCTGAAAAACCTGGACAAGTTCTTGTATTTGTTGCTGGTGAATGGTGGCTTCTTACATTTCCGGAGTCATCGATAAATCGTAATGATCCGATTGCTAGCCTTGATGTTGCTCTTTTGCAGGACCGTGTGCTCGCGCCGATTTTGGGCATTGGTGATCCACGGACAGATTCAAGAATTGCGTTTGTAGGAGGAGTCCGAGGCTGTGAAGAATTAGAGAGACGTGCAGGTGACCAAGGTGTTGCTTTTTCCATGCATGCGACAAGTGCAAATGAACTTCTCGCCGTTGCTGATGCAGATGAAATCATGCCTCCAAAAAGCACCTGGTTTGAGCCCAAGCTTCGTAGTGGGCTCTTTGTGCATGAGTTTGAAAGGATTCAAGGTGCGAAAGCCTGATTGGCTTGTTGAATATAATAGTTGAGCGAGCGGCACTGTTGCAGACGCGTGGCACTGTTGCACAGGGAATTGCTACCGCAGGGAATTGCCACCGCAGGACGTCCTATATCTCAGGCGAAAGCACGATATGCAGATGGAGGCATGTCGCTCAGAATATTGAACGTTTTCGATTCGGAATTATTCAATAGGTTCAAGTATGCAAGGAGTGTTGTGATGCCGAGATTGAAGCCGGACGGAATTTCCCGGAGAAATTTTTTTACGCGCACTGGCTGTGGAGCTGTAATGCTCAGCACCACCGGCACAGTGATGACATCCACCGTGCTTCGGGCCGATGACAGGCCTGTCGATGCAAGTGGTCGAGTGATTGCAGGGTTTGAAAACAATGAGCAAGAGACACGGGCAGAAGGCAGCTGGAGGCCTTTTTCTGATCGAAAAATACGTGTCGGGATTGCAGGGTTTGGTTTATGCAAATTTGGTGCACAATTCGGGTTTCAGGATCATCCAAATGTCGAAGTGTCCGCGGTGACTGATTTACTTCCAGATCGTCGAGCAGAGCTGGCAAAGGCATGTCGTTGCAAAAAGACGTATGAATCCTGTGAAGCAATGCTCGATGACGACACGATTGAAGCAGTTTATATTGCGACAGATGCACCGAGTCATGCAAATTTAGCAATGAAGGCTCTCCAGCGAGGCAAGCATGTTGCTTCTGCTGTGCCCGCAGTCTTTGGTTCTCTCGAAGACGCGGATAGACTTTTTGAGGCGGTTAAAAAATCAGGTCAGCACTATATGATGTTTGAAACATCATGCTTTCATAAAGATCTCTATGCATGGCATCGGCAGTATGAGAACGGTGATTTTGGAAAAATTGTGTATTCGGAAGGAGAATACTATCACTACTTTGGGCAACCGCTTGGTGGATACAACCCTCAAACGCGAACTGTTGACACAAATGGATGGCGGAAAGGACTGCCTCCGCAATGGTATCCAACACATGCAACTGCATTTTATGTCGGGGTGACCGGTCAGCGATTTACGGAGGTGTCCGCTCTTGGTAATCCAAGTGTCGTGCCTCACCTTCAGGCTAAAAACAATCGGTATAAAAACCCGTTTGGATCAGAGGTAGGCCTTTTTCGAACAACCGAGGAAGGTATGTCACGCATGGCAGTGTCGTGGGACATGCCGTCAGCGCGGGGCGAGCAGGGCAGGGTGTATGGCCAAAAAGATGAAAAGTCATTGGTGCCTACGGTGCGGCCAGCATTGCCCCCTCAGGTTCGTGGAGGATCACATGGTGGTTCGCACGGACACCTGACAAGTGAATTTATCGATGCGATACTTCGTGATAGAAAGCCTTGGATTGATGTTGCGCAATCACTCAATATGACTGTTGCGGGGATCGTGGCTCATCAGTCTGCTCTTCGTGATGGTGAACTTATGAAAATTCCTCAGTACGTATTTGAAAAGTCGTAGATTTTTCGTGTTGTCGACATGACGTCAAGGAAGCTGTCCAACGGCCACTTTCTTTGAGCAGCTTCTCTATCGGCTCAGAGCGTTATTGTGCTGATGAATCCGAAACTGCTCGTATGCACGCGTCTGGTTCTGATTTCGTTGGGGTTGCCTGGTGGCACGGGTGTCGTACGCTGGGCACTACAATCAAGCACCAAATTTGCCGAAGCGGCCAGCATGGGCCATGGCAAGGAACATAAGATGTTTTGCTGGAAATTGTCCAAGTCCGCCACTGAGGCAGTTTCGCTCGCCAAACGCAGTTGATCCGTCTGGACGACACGCATCAGCAACTAACAGTGTGGGTACCGGGTGCCATGAGTGACTTTTGAGCTTACTTGGAGTGGAGTGATCGCCGGTCACAATGAGAACATCAGGGTTGAGCTCTTCAATGCGAGGAATCATTTTGTCGAGTTCTTCGATTCGCTTCACCTTGTCATCAAAATTTCCATCTTCTCCGGTTGAGTCGGTGTATTTGAAATGGAGAAAGAAGAAATCATAGTCATTCCAGCAGGCTTTCAATTCATCAACCTGCTCGCTGAGCGTCTGCGGTGTGCCGACGAGTCTCATACCAACCAGACTGGCGAGACCCTTGTACATGGGATACACCGCAATTGCAGCAGCACGTAGACCGTAAAGCTCTTCGTATGTTGGTAGGGCTGGCTTACTAGCAAAGCCCCGCAACGTGAGGCCATTTGCTTTCGGTTCGTCTTTAAGGATTTCACAGGCCTGGCGAACAAACTCTTTTGCAACGTCGGCAGTTGCTGTAGCGGCAGGGTCGAGTGGCTGTGGTTCCAGAGGCCGTACTCCAACAGCCTGAGGATCCGTATCAGCAACTCTGCCATCGAGGCCATTTCCTCGAAACACCACAACAAAACGGTGCTCTTTTACAGGCTTTACAAACACTTCAAAGCCATCAATTGCAACGGCTTGGAGTTTTTCAACAACCTGAAAACTCTCTTCTGAAGGAATGCGACCTGCTCGTCGATCACTGATGAGACCATCGCTGTCGAGTGTGCAAAAATTTCCTCGAGCCGCGACGTCGTTGGGGCCGAGTTCAAAGCCGATACCAGTTGCTTCAAGTGCTCCTCGGCCAATCTTGAACTGAAGCGGGTCGTAACCGAAAAGACCAAGGTGTCCGGGGCCTGAACCTGGCGTGATGCCAGGTAGTACAGGGACACTTGAACCACTTGTACCAATTCCAGCGAGCCTATCGAGGTTCGGTGTCACGGCAGTTTCAAGTTCTGTTTTACCCCCTTGCTCAAGCGGCAGCCCGCCAAGCCCATCCGCGACAAGCATGATTATCTTTGAGTTATTCTTGTCTTTGAGTTCTTGGATCAGTTCATGCTCAGTCACAACAGAATCTCCACGAAAAGAAAAGGAATGGAAGCGGTCATTTCTACTCAGTTGTCGGTTGCAGAGGAAGAGTCTGCAAGGGGGGGCGCCTGACGTTCGTGTTGCCAGCAAAGCCGGAACCCAAGATGGGTCAGATACCCAACCGGGCCTGAAAGAAAAGTGAGTGCCAGAGAAAGGCTTCGAAGCGGCCATGGAATGCGACAGGCTATTGCCTCCTTCGCCACTACGGTTCCAACGACCATGTCGAAAACAAGATAATGAGTCCAAGCGGCCGCGAATACAAAGTCATCACCAAAAGCATTCCGAAGTCCAGAAATTGTCATCACATCACCCGGTGGGGGCCCCAGGATTGTGAATCTCCACGCGATAGTTGCCAAGTAGATTATGGCTAGTATTCCGGGTATAAGCCGTTTGCAGAGCGTATCCCGGATAAAAAGCTGCCCTGGGAAGATGATTAGTGGGATCCACGCAAGGAGGGCAATCGTGTTTGTTATTTGAAAGAGTTGCTCAGCCATCCTGTTCTCCGGTAAGGTTTCGCGGTCTCAATGATGTGTGGTGCATGTTCAATGCAAGCCTAGCATCGAAAGCCTAGCATCCGAATGAGTTGAGTATCAGATTTTTTGTGTCTTGCATTTTGTCCTTAAAGAGCACCAGTGAATATGAGCGCCGCGCGATCCAAACCTGCCAATGATCCAATTTCCTATGACGCCACAGCCGTGCTGGCTACCGGTGGCATCCAACAGTCGGAGTTGGATGCACTTGAGAGCCCGCTCGCCGAAGCGAGGAAGACGAGCCTTCAAGATCTTGAGCGATGGAGGACAGAGAGTGCTGGAACAGAGCCGCTTGACCCAGCGTTTATTGATTTGCCGGAGCGTCTCCTCGCTGATTATGGAACGAGCCGTCCAGAAAGTGAACTGTTTTCAATACTCCAAACAGCCAGACGTTTGCGAGAAGCAGTGGATCGTGTTGTCGTGCTTGGTATTGGTGGATCGTACATGGGTACACGCGCGCTCTTTGAGTCGTGCTGCCATCCTTTTCATAACGAACTCTCTCGTGGTGAACGAGGTGGACGGCCACGTCTGTCATTCGAAGGTTTCAATATTGATAATGATTCTGCGCAGGGCCTCCTCGATGTGCTTCAATCGCATCCCCACGGAGTTGATCGAGACGATCTCCTTGCTCAATGGGCAATGCTGGTAGTTAGCAAAAGTGGTGGTACTCTTGAGACTGCCGCAGCGACACGACTTTTCCTCAGTGCGTTGCATGCGTCAGTCGGTGGTGATGCGAAGCTGCTGGCGGACCGAGTTGTTCCAGTAACAGGAGCGAGTGGAAAACTTGCAAGCTTGGCAAAAACAATCGGATGCCCGGATGTTTTTGGGATTCCCAATGGTGTTGGCGGACGGTTCTCCGTGTTTACTGCGGTTGGTCTTCTGCCTGCTTCAATTGTTGGTGTCGATATTGTTCGCCTGCTCGAAGGCGCTGCGGCAATGACACAACGCTTCCGCGAGTCACCAGTTTCTGAAAATCCTGTTTTGCAGTACGTCGCAATTTCCCATTTGGCTGAGAAGAAAATGGGAGCAACCATTCGGGTTCTTTCAAGCTGGAGTAATCAGCTTGAGTCGGTCGGTCTTTGGTATGACCAGTTGCTTTCTGAAAGCCTTGGGAAAGATGAAAAGGGTGCTACGCCGCTAACGGCGGTGACTACGCGAGACCTGCACTCACGAGGGCAGCAGCATCAAGATGGACGCAGAGACAAGATCATCACGAATCTCTGTGTTGGGGAGTCTCGACGTGATCATATTGGCCTGCCTCCACTGAGCGGGTCGTCTGGCAATGAAGACCAACTCGATGACCTTGTTGGTACGACATGGCCGACCATGCTCGCAGCTGCGACAGACGGCACAAACGAAGCGTATGCCTCAGCAAAACGCCCAACGGCAACTATTCATCTGCCTCAAATCGATGAATTCATCATTGGTCAGCTTCTGCAGTTGCTTATGCTTGCTACCGTAGTTGAGGGTAGGCTTGTTGGAACAAATCCTTACGGCCAGCCGGGTGTGGAAGCATATAAGAAATTCATGATGAAAAGACTTCGTCCAAATGAGTGACACGAGGTTGTTGCTGCTTCTGCTGAAATCCTAGAAATCGTCTGCATGGAGAAATAAATGGCCGTTACAATTACATGGACAGGACACGCTACGTTCCTTGTGGACACCAACGCAGGCGTTCTTCTCGTCGATCCATTTCTGGATGAATGCCCGACGTCAGCCCTCAAAGCATCTGAAATAAATTGTGATGCTATTCTGTTGACGCACGGCCACTTTGATCATACTGCTGATGTTGTAGCAATCGCGAAAAGGTTGAAATGCCCAGTTTTTTGTGCCTTCGAAATAGCTGAGTGGCTGAGTCAACAAGGCGTCGAAGGTGCGGTTGGTATGAATCTTGGAGGCACGATAAATGTGCCTGGTGGTGCTGCCAAAATGGAAATGGCACACCACTCGTCGAGTCTTCCTGATGGCACGTATGCTGGATCGGCAGCAAGTTGGCTTCTTGAGGTAGGGGGAAAGCGAATATTTCTGGCTGGTGATACGTGTCTCTTTTCTGACATGGAACGTATTGGCAGGGTGGATTCTCAAGGGAATCGACTCGACGTGGCTGTCCTTCCAATCGGCGACACGTTTACGATGGGCCCTGATGACTCGCTTGAAGCAATTCGTCTTCTGAAACCACATTCAGTTGTGCCGTGTCATTACGGCACATGGCCCCCAATTGAACAGGACGTGGAGAAGTGGGCCGCACGTGTCCGTGAGGAAGGCATTGCCTCGCCGCATGTCATGGCGCCGGGAGAGTCAGTGACTCTTCAGTAAGCCTTCAAACCCACCCAATACTTTGAGCTGTCGGCTCGGTCCTAGAATTCATCCAAAGCAGAACTAGCATGCAAGCCGGGAAGATGTGGTTCTATTCCTTTTCCGTGCTTTCTGGCACCTGCACCTCAACCATGTTATTAGCGACACGGACTGGAAAAACGTCGACCTTGAGTGCTGGGTTGTCGCACCAGGCTCCGTCACATGTTTGGAATCGCCAGGCGTGCCAGGGACACGTGACAATGCCATCAACAAAAGGACCAGAGCCTAATGACGCACCCATATGCGGACATAGATCGTCCATTGCATGGTACGATTCACCATCGAAAAAAACGGCGATGAGTCGCCCAGCAACCTCAAAAGTGCGGCCTTCTCCAACCGGTATTTCTCCGGCAGAAGAGACTGGGCTGAAGGGAATTTCTGAATTATCAGTTGTCATGTCTGGTCCATCGATATGATATTCGAAGCATCTGGTACACCTGCCATATGTCTTTTTAGCAGTTTTCCTGAAGGGCAAACAGCGTGGCTCAGTCAATAAAACTTCTTGTGTTGGACATTGATGGTACTGTCACAGATAGTCGACACGAAGTAACAGACGCTGCCAGGAAATTGGTGCTTGAGTCTCAGGCTGCTGGCATTCGTGTCATTCTTGCAACTGGCCGTCGATATCGAGATGCCCTTCCCGTTGCGGCCGCATTGGGCCTCTGCGGGCCGCTTGTAACTGCCTCGGGAGCACTCGTTAAGGTGCCCTCAAATCATGAGACTCTTTTCCGTTCCTGCTTTGAAGACGATGTGCTCGCACAAGTTCTTGACTGTATCATCGAGTTTGGCCACGAGCCAGTTCTTTACACAGACAGTTTCAATGAAGGTTTTGACTTCTACTGTCGCACACTTGTCGCACGTAATGAGGATGGCACAACGACTGGTTTTGGTGAATATCTTCAATGGAACAAACAGTTGGCTCGCGTATCGCCAACGCTTTGTGAATCTCTTCCGGAGGAAATATTTTCAGGTTTTGTCATGGGGTCTGAAGGTGAGATGGAGCAACTAGAGTCTGCACTCAATACACGTTTTTCGAATGTGCTGTCGGTGCATACGATACGCAGCCCTCGGTATTCTGATTGGCTTTGTGAGATAGCACCGGCTGGCATTGATAAGTGGTCGAGTGTCTTGCAAATTGCACAATCATGGGGAATTTCTGCGCAGGGTATCTGTGCAGTGGGTGACGACAGAAATGACCTTCCGATGATCGTTGGGGCGGGTCTCGGTGTTGCGATGGGAAATGCACGCCATGAGGTGCAGGACGTGGCAGATCATGTTCTTGGTGGTTATGAAGCAGGCGGGCTTCTCGAATTAGTCGACATTCTCACAAGCCGCTAGCGCCCATCTCTCGCATCTTGCCACAACAGAACAGTTTTCGGTGACTCGCCTTGTCAGAAAAGAACGTGTTCTCTAGAGGTAGGGTTCACCAATTCCTAACGCGACATTCGGAAAAAAGGCCGAATCTGTACACGGGAAATATCTATGGACCTCAAGATTCAGCGACCATCGCCGACCTGTAACCAAACCGGTTCTGAATTCAAAGCCGGTGATGTCATTTTTTCCGCGCTTGTTCGTGAGGAAGGCAATCTTGTGAGGCACGACTGGTCGCATGATGCTTGGAAATCCGCTCCCGAAGGAACACTCGCATGGTGGCGAAGTGTTGTTCCAGAACAGACTGACGGTGGAGTCTCTCTCGCTCCTGTCGAAGTTCTCCTCGATACTCTTGAGTCACTCGCGGATCAGCCTGAGGAAGCTGCTCTGCGCTATCTGTTGGCTCTACAACTTCTTCGCAGAAAAGTGCTTCGGTTTGCTGAAAGCCCTAGTGAAGAAAAGGAAGAGGCAGATGCCGGTAGTCAAACGGAAGAGATCGTATCGCTTGTCTGTCGTCGCCGGGATTGTGAATATCGAGTCGTAGCGGTCATGCCTGAAGCTGAAGAACATGCGGCTTTAGAGGATCGCTTAGCCTCCCTCTTATGGTCTGGAGGCGAGTCATGACTTTTATTGATAAATCAACATCACACGCATCGCTGCCGTTGATTCTATTTGTGACGGTTGTTGTTCTCATTGCAGGCAGTGGCGCCAGTTGCCCAAATGTTATTCGTGGTTATCAAGTTGGAGTGATGCCCTTACCGCGAACGCTTCCAGCACAACCGACTCGTGAGCAAATCATTGCTGCTGTTGAGGACAACACATCACGCGTACGAAGTTACAGTGCGTCTCAGGCTGTACTCTCAGTGCCGGGTGTACCGAGGCTTTCAGCGCAGGTTGCTTGTGAGCCCCCGCGACGATTTCGCTTGCGTGCGCAGACATCGCTTACCGGAAACGAGCTCGATATTGGTAGCAATGACGACTTATTTTGGCTTTGGATACGACGACACGAACCCCCAATCATGCTGTTCTGTCAGCACGATCAGTATGAACAGTCTTCAGCTCGCCAGGTGGTGCCGATTCGAGCAGATTGGATGCCGGAACTGCTGGGGTTAGTTCGCTTCAGTCCGCAGGATAGGCACGAAGGCCCATTTGTGGCAGCCGATGGTCGCCTAGAAATTCGTAGCACAATCGACTCGCCTGATGGGCCGCTCATACGCTCAGTAATACTTCATCCGTTAACCGGTCTCGTTGAAGAGCAACACTTGTTTACATCAGCTGGCAAACGCTTAGCCAGCGTCCGTGCGTCTCGACATCGGATGGATCCTGGGTCCGGCGCGGCATTGCCAAGGCTCATTGATGTGTCATGGCCCGGATCTGGTGTTGAGTTTACTCTTGAGGTAACAAGCTTGATAACAAACGTCCCGGCTGCTGATCCAGGACAACTCTGGCAAATGCCCACGTACGATGGCTACCAGCCAGTGGATTTAGCCGACCCGACTGTCATCGTTGCTCCTGCTGTCGCTCCAATTGGTCAATGAGTTGTGTCAAGACGTGGCAGGCGGGTGTTTACCAGTGTCCGCGACATTTTCATTTTGGCGAATTGACTTACGCACTTTCGATAACCGAGGGCCAATTGAGTTAATAGGAATTCCAGTTACTCTAGAAATTTCACTGTAAGTATGACCCTCAAGATCATGCATGCGAAGCACAATCCGGTCTTCTGCCGAGAGATGTTTCAGATAATGTTCAATTTCATCTTGTTGAGAAACGTGCTTATGGGGATTGGTTGCAGGATCTGGTTGCTCTGAGAAAGAATTACTCTGAGAAAGGGTTTTCGGCCGGTTGCTCTGGTGGATTGCAGCATGTACTGTCACTCGCCGTGCAATGACTGTGAGATATGTTGGAAGCGTTGAACGACCAGCAAAGAGCCTGAGAGACGCCATGTTACGAAATACGAGTTGAGCAAAAACTTCAGCAGTGAGTTCATCACGTTCGTTGAGAGTGATGTTCCAGCCACGTCTCTGTGCAGTTTTCATAACGACTGCCTGAATAAGACGTCCAAATCTTTGGATGAATGTATTCCAAGCTTGAGCATCGCCTGAAAGGCATGCCTTGACGAGTGCTTGATCAATTGCTGAACAGTGAGATTGATTCTCATCTTCAAGGTTTGTCGTACTCTCAGTCACGCCGGTATCTCCGCAGATATTGAACAGTCCATGAAATATACCCCCTGTTTCTACTGGCTACCAAGTTGGCGGTACCGAACAGAGTAATATTCCGTGCAGCTGGACTCTCATTGAAGTTCTGAATCCGGTCTGTCCGATGGAGATTTCGTTGACAGGTGGCCTGAGGCTGCCTACGATGCCGCTAGTGAGACGTTTGCTGATATCGCTAAGCTTTACGTATTCGGTGAAGTTTAACTTTCGATTTCGTTTGTGGCGTCAAACTTTGTTTTCGCACATTGATTTTAGGTCTTTTGATAAGGAGTTAGCCTAATATGACGCATGTCGTCGCCGAACCCTGCTTCGCCTGCAAATACACAGACTGCGTTGTAGTCTGTCCGGTTGAATGTTTTTATGAAGGCGACCAGATGGTTTACATTCATCCAGACGAATGCATCGACTGTGAGGCGTGCGTTCCAGAGTGTCCTGTGGAAGCTGTATTTCATGAGGATAATCTGCCGGAGGAATGGAAGCCTTTTACGGAATTGAATGCAGAGATGTCACCACAATTACCGGTTATTACGGAAAAAAAAGATCCGCTCTGTTGAGCCAATGCTTCCGCGGTATTGGACGGAGTAGGAACTACATCAAGTGTATTTGAGGTCTCATGTTTCTTGAAACGTGAGACCTCATTTATTGTTGCAGATCGGCAAGCCAATACGCCTTGTCAACAAAACTCTTCCAACTGGCGTATTTTGGGTTGTGTAACTTTACGGTGAGAAGAGGGCTGTACCGGGGTTTGCGTGGCTTCCGAGTAAGCACCATGCCTGCTTCTCGAGGCGTTCTGCCGCCTTTACGAACATTACATGCTACACAGGCACAGACAATATTGTCCCAGGTTGTTGGCCCACCTTTACTCTTTGGGATGACATGATCTAAAGAAAGCTCACTTGTTGGTTGGTTTCGGTTGCAGTACTGGCAGCGGTTTGCGTCCCTAGCAAACACATTCTTTCGGTTGAATCGCATGCTTTCGCGAGGTAATTGGTTGCAGCCAGGAAGGCGGATAACTCGTGGCGCTTGAAGTTCATACCCAACGCCTCTGATCCAATCCTGATCGGGAGTTCGGTCGAGTGCTTCGAGGGCAGACAGTTCCCGCCATGAATCAATGGTGTGGGCAGAGAAATGGCCCTGCTCGATATGCACTACTTCTGCAACATCTCGAAAAAGGAGAGCAAGGGCACGTCTGACATTCGTGACATGAACAACAACAAATGAGCGATTTAGCACGAGAACGCTCATGCCTAGAGTCGAATGTCTTTGGGATGGAAAAATTGCCGTAGTGCTCATCCTTATGCCCTTGTTGGTACTACGATCCCTAATGAACTGTACACAACCACTTCGAACTGTACAGAACCACTGAACACGAGTGTACTAGCTTGCTGAAAGTGCTGCCAAATCAGCATTTTCGAGTGTCTCCGGGCAGGGTTCAAGATTCAGTGATTCTGGTGAATAAAATGTGATCGGATTAAGACTTGCCTTTCCTGTTGGATACCGTCACACTTCAGGGAGACGATGCAGAAGCACGAAGATGGATTTCACTCGAATCCATGGAATGCTCGAAGCAGACTCTATTATTTATAATATTATTTCTTTCGACAGACTCCGGAGGCAAATGTGCTTCACTATTCTTGTGATCTCTGTCAGAGGCCAATCGATCCGGCGGTTTGTATTCGCCATGTTGTGAAGATCAATGTTTTTCCTGCTGTAGACTCTCAAAATGAAGAGGACAGTCTGGCTGGCAGCGAGACCCTCGGTGATGATCATCTTGACGACATGCATGATCTCCTGGAAAGGCTTGAAGAGCAAGATCTAGCTGCATTTCTTGACGATGGAACACGGACACTACGATTTGATCTTTGTGATGCCTGTCGGCAACGTTTCCTGCGGAATCCTCTGGGGATCCAGTCAAATAAGTCATTTACTTTTAGTGACAACTGAACTGCCATGATGTGAACGCTGTGTAATTGCTGCACTGAGTCAATGTGGTCTTAGACAGGCGATATCCTGTTTCCGGGGCAAGTTCTCACGGTTTTTTGCTAACCGTCCCCATATCTTCGATCACTGGTTATTCGTCTTCATTTTTCGCACAAACTGCGCTTCGCGCTTGCGGAACTCTGGTTGGTCGGTAGGTTTTGTTTAAATCAATGCCTCGCAGGAGAAGTCTCATGACGACTAGAAATATTTCTATTGCAACCATTGCCGGAGATGGAACCGGGCCAGAAGTAACATCAGAAGCGATCAAGGTTCTTGATGCAGTTTCGCGTCTTGAAGGCTTCCAATTTACAGTCGAATCGCTTGATTGGGGTGGTGATCGATACCTACGGACGGGAGAGATTATTCCGGAAGGCGGGCTCGATGTACTGCGATCAAAAGATGCAGTCTTCCTGGGGGCAATTGGCCACCCGGATGTTGCACCGGGAATCCTCGAGAAAGGCTTGTTGCTCGAGCTACGGTTCAAATTAGATCAATACATCAACCTGCGCCCTGTAAAGCTTCTGCCGGGAGTTGAAACGCCGCTTGCGGGGCGTGGTCCTGACGACATCGACTTTGTAGTTGTTCGAGAGAACACGGAAGACCTTTATTGCGGTGTTGGTGGGTATTTGAAAAAGGGTACGGCAGACGAGGTTGCGGTGCAACAAGCCGTGTACACAAGGAAGGGGTGCGAGCGGTGTATTCGTTGGGCCTTTGAATACACGCGTCAAAGAGACAGTCCTAAGAAAACGCTTACGCTCGTTGCAAAAACAAATGTTCTGACATTCGGCCATGATCTTTGGTGGCGAACGTTTCAAGAGGTTGCCAAAGAGTATCCGGACGTCAAAACCGATTACAACCATGTTGATGCATGCTGCATGTGGATGGTGAAGAACCCCGAGGCATACGATGTGATTGTGACAACAAACATGTTCGGTGACATTATCACGGACCTCGGTGGGATTCTTCAGGGCGGTATGGGTGTTGCAGCCGGTGGTAATCTGAATCCAGACGCTGGTGGAGTGAGTATGTTTGAGCCGATGGGCGGAAGCGCACCGAAATACACTGGCCTCAATAAAATTAATCCCATAGCAGCCATTAATGCCATGGCAATGCTCTTGGAGCATTCGGGTCAGCCTCAAGCGGGGGCTCGTATCGATCAAGCCGTTGCAGCTGTAACTGGCACAAAGATGAAGAGCCAGGCCGCTGGGCGGATGGGCTTCGGTACAAGCGAGGTCGGTGATCTGGTGGTTGAGGCTCTCGGGTAAAAGAATTGAAACGAAAGAGTTTTAATTGGTATTTGTTTTAACCCTCGTGCCTGTTTGCTGACTTTTGGCAGCAGCGTCAAGAATTTGTAAGGCACGCGTGATGTCATGAAGGCTTCCCATACGGCGCACGAGACTCATTGTTGATCGGTGAAATTGAAGAAGCATGGATTCATCAACTGGCCGTTCGCCGTCCAATGCTTCTTGATGTCTTCCAGCTTCATCAAACCAGACGAGGTTTGTCGGTGGGTCGATAAAAGCTATGCCTCGTTCGCATGCAACCTGCAGTGCAGCTGGGGGCCGAAAGGCGACTGCCTCCTGCCATGACGAAGGAATGTACTGCCCGTAGCTAATCTGAGCAAAGGCTCGATTGGTAGAATCTTTATCTCCCTCGAAGGCGAGGTTCATCATTTGGTAATCAGAGTTGTCATCCTGGCAATCGTCTGCATGCCGTACAGAGACAACACTGGTTGGCTCGTTGTTTACAACATAACGGCACCAATCAACCATTTCGAGAAGATCCCAGTTGTCATTCCCTGCCGTGCGCATGGATCGTTTTGCGTGTTCAGATGGTTGCGGCTGGCGATGGTGACAAAAAAGCATTTTGGGGCGGCCGAGTTGCGTGGCAATAAGTTCTTTCAGACGTACCGTTGCAGGGGCATGCCTTCGGGATAGCTCAGCCATAAATGCGATACCCGATGATTCAACCCGGCTAAAAAGATGGTTTAGTTGGTGACGGCATGCTGGCAGAGAAGCTGCTGAATACACGGCTTTTCCAGCATCGCAAGCGGCGAGGATCGGTGCGGTTCCATACCATTGGTCGGCAAGGCAGAGAACGGCATCAACGTCCATTCTGCCTGACATAATCCTGAAACCATCAACTGCTTCAGCGTGAAGTTCAGAAGCTGCCCGAGAAGCTCGGTGAGATACCTGCTCGCAGATTGCTCGAACTTCGAATCGATCTGCAAGAGATCGAATTGCCGGGAGATGTTGTGACTCCCAGCGATCGCCAAGGCCAACAATTGCAACACCTAATCTCATGCTGTGCCT
>CAJXFK010000017.1 GCA_913052575.1 uncultured Planctomycetaceae bacterium | reverse complement strand
GGTACAGGCTTTGCAGTTAGGTTGGTCAGCGTGGAGGGCGTGCGGTTGATGACAAGAATTTCCAGGAGAATGTCGTAATCATGCACAGTTACGCAGGCTTCAGCATAGACAGGATCAGCAAAGCCGGCCAACTGATAGACGTGGCTAAGGCGCATCCCCACAGAGTCCCCCGTGCCCACGTGGTACCTGCTCATCCCCGACCCAGTCTACCGCGACGAGCTCGAGGTCGTCACGATGCTGAGCCACGTGGCGTCCAAGGCCGGGGTCTGCACCGTCGCGCCCAAGTCGGCGCGCGCAGGCCCCGGCGGCTCGCCGGCGCGCGGCTGCGGCGGCTTCGTCACCTCCAGCGACGCGCCGATCATGCGTGCGCAGATCCAGGTCTTGGGCGTGGGCGACGTGCATGGCGCGCGCCAGCGCCTGCTTGGCGCGCAGGCCGAACTGATCGAGAGGGCCAACGCCCGCGACACCGTGCTGATCGGTTTTCGTATCAGCCTTTGGATCAAACTGTGTGTCGAAGCCCAGCGAATACTGAAACCCACTACACCCGCCACCAGCGACACCAACACGAAGAACTGTACCGTCCTCAAGTTTTTGATCCGTAATAATCTTCATGACTTCGCTAGCTGCTTTTTCAGTAAGCGTAACCGACATCGTATTAACCTCCGTAGGAACTTGCCACCTGTTTCAGAAACGCGACGCCCGCTACGGGCAGTTCCACTGAATAATCTCATCCAATGGGTCGCGAGAATGCCCTGAAGCATCCGTATATAGTTTATCCCGATAGGGATTGTCGGCAAAGGGCGTTATGCTGATACAGCCAGAAGTCTGCTTCCAGACAACACTTTCTAGCCGTCTTGAAGGAAAAAAACCGGAATCAAGCGGCTCCAAGCGATTGCACCGCTGCCTGAAGCCGCTCTGATGCCAACTGAATTTCCTCCAACGTGGTCATGCGTGATAGCCCGAAGCGTATGCTTTGTCGAACCTCATCCTCTGATAAGCCAAGTGCAAGTAGTACGTGACTTGGTCTTGGCTGCTCACTTGAGCAAGCACTGCCAGCGCTTGCTGCAACCCCAATTCGTGAAAGCTCTGCTAAAAGGGTTGAGCCATCAATTCCTGGAATAAGAACGTTCAAGTTGTTAGGTAGCCGCACACCTGAATCGAACGGCGGTCCATTCAAGTGAATGCCTGGAATTGCATCTACCAGAAGATTCCAAAGCTTTGCACGCAAAACAGCCATGTGCTTCGAGGATACAACAAGCTGTTCTGATGCAAGTTCAAACGCTCGTCCCATACCAACAACCCCTGGTACGTTCAGCGTCCCACTTCGCAGGCCACGCTCCTGACCACCTCCAAAAACCTGTGGGTCAATTCGTACAATCCGTTGTTGCCGTCTGACGTAAAGAGCACCAACACCCTTGGGGCCATGACACTTATGAGCTGAAAAACTTGCTAGATCGGCACCGAGTGTAGTTACATCAATGGAGCAGTTCCCAATCGCCTGCGCGCAGTCCACATGCAGCAAAGCTCCGTATGAATGGACAATATCAGCGATTGCTGAAATTGGATGCACCGTACCAATCTCATTGTTAGCAAACATTACCGAAACAAGACACGTTCCTCTTCTTACTACCTCATCAAGAAGATTAAGGTCGAGGGCACCAGGAGTCTCAGCATCCTTTGCTGCGACTGGCACGCGACAAACAGATAGACCCTGTCGCTCTAATTGCTCTACTACATCAAGGACAGCGACATGCTCAGTTTCAGGAACGACACACTGACCAGATGGCTGGCGACTAACTGCCCCAGCTATTGCCAAGTTCACACTTTCAGTAGCTCCACTTGTGAAAATAATTTCCCGAGCCGCTGCACCGACAGCATCTGCCACACGTTGCCTTGCTGACTCAACAGCATCGCGAGCCGCAGTTCCCATGACATGTGTGCCACTACCGGCATTCCCATAATTATCTGTGAACCAGGGAATCATTGATTCAAAAACATCAGGATCCACTCGAGTGGTCGCATGATTATCAAGATAGACAGGAGTATTGTTAGACATCGCTCAATATTTCTCATCAATCACTGCACGGTGTGCTCATGTGCACTGAAACGATTACTCGAGGCTTCCAGCTTGCACAGCATCGAGAGCGATCTGAGACCAGGTTTCAAAATTCTCTCGCTCTGCGAGTAGTTTTCCTAACGACTCAAACCCACACTCTATTAAATCCGTCTCACGAGATATTACATCAGGTGATTCCAGTTCGAGCACATGGACGATCCCAAGATGCACACTACCAACGGGCGTCGCATCGTCATTGATAAGCCCAACACACCGACTTGTAAAATTTGTGTTAATTTCGACCTCTTCGTTAAGCTCTCGAAGCATACCCGCCTCGTACGAAGCGTTATCTCCATGTTGCCCATCGGTGCTAGCAATATGCCCACCAATGCCCACAGAACGCTTCGATCGAAGTCGTGCTTCACCCTGGCCGCCACCGCGGGTATACGAGAAATATTGTGACCCACTATCAGGGGAGAGCCATGCAAGCAGGCAGTACGGAATGAGTTGCTTAAACGTCGTGTCTTCTTCTGCTTGTTCTCGAGGCATCCATAGGGTTTCATTTGGATCAAGGAGAAATGGCAGATATTTTTCGACATCTCCACAAAACCCTTGAAATACCCCCACCTGCTCCAGCACATGGCGAGGCACTACCAAAACATCTTCCTGAGGTATCGGGGACACGAGGTGAATTCCTTTCAATCTAGATACAGAAACTTAATTTATTCTCGTTCGTAGTTTCATCACACAACAACAGCAGAAAACATTTTGAATAACTACAAACAAAATTGAAGAACGTATTTTACCATTACAAAATCAGCATTGCATCACCATAACTTAGAAACCGGTAGCCGTTTCCCATGGCTTCTTTGTACGCCCGCTGAATGAATTCATGGCCAGCAAATTCACTTACTAGCACCATAAGGGTAGTTCTTGGCATATGAAAGTTTGTCAATATGCCATCAACCACACGAAAAGAGTACCCTGGCCGTATATATAATTTTGTTGCACCACTATATGACTCAGCGACACCAGAATGGGCAGCCGTCTCAAGCGAACGAACCGCCGTTGTACCTACAGCCACTACTCGTCCATGGCGCTGCTGCGTTTCGTGGACAGCCATAGCCGTTCCTTCTGAAACAGTGCACCACTCTGAATGCATCTCATGATCCTCAATTTTGTCGGTACTAATTGGTCGGAACGTGTCGATCCCGACGTGTAACGTAACCTCCGCCTTTTTTATTCCCCGTTCCGCAATTGTATGCAACAGTGACGGCGTAAAGTGTAGACCTGCTGTTGGTGCAGCAGCTGATCCCGGCTGTGTCGCAAAAACTGTTTGATATCTCTCAACGTCATCGCTCTGAGCAATTCCTTCTCGAATGTATCCCGGAAGAGGAACCCGACCTACACGAGACAAAAATTGAACGGTAGCCTCTTCAGAACATGGATCGACGAGCCAGGTTCCTCCTGAATCGCGGGCAACAAGTTCGAGCACCGCCAAATCTTGTCCCTGTTCACCAACTACCACAATACGCTCACCCACACGCAGTGTGCCCCGTGTCTTGGATAGCAGCCGTAGCAAGCGACGCCCTTCCACCCCAACGACTTCCGATAGAAAAAGGCCCTCCCAACGACCCTCTGTCTCTGCTCTTCGGCCATACAAGCGGGCTGGCACAACCCGCGAATCATTCACCACCATGAGATCGTTTGGGGAAAGAATGTCGGGTAAATCACGAACATGCCTATGTCGGATAGTTTGCGACGCTCGATCCAAAACAAGCAATCGAGCGGCGGCACGATCTGGAAGTGGCTCTTGGGCAATACATGAAGCGGGGAGTTCGTAATCATAAAAATCTGCTGTATCGAATTCGGCTGAACGTGTCATGCTTATTAAGGTACTCAATAAACGTATCGATATAAACGTATCGATCGAAATGGTTACACTAGCGATGTGCAAAAACCCAAACCAACCCAGCGTATACCGTCAACCAGCATCCACACTAGTGTGCTGTCGCACGAGTCACTGTCATTCCTGAACTTAAAACCAGGTATGACTGTTGTTGATGGAACACTTGGAGGAGGAGGACATACGCGACTGCTAGCTGAAATTGTGGGGCCAACAGGGCGAGTGATTGCGATAGACCGAGATCCAGAAGCAATCCAGCGAGGTGCAGACGAACTAGGCAAACTTCCTATACGTTTCGCACAAGCAAACTTCTGTAATTTGCCAGAAGTTCTGGATGCTGTTGAAGTTGACAAAATTGATGGCATGCTTCTTGATGTTGGGATTTCGAGTGATCAACTTGCAGACCGTGAAAGAGGTTTCTCATTTGAATCTGATGGACCGCTTGATCTTCGATTCGACCCAACCGAAGGGGAGCCTGCGTGGAGGCTCGTGAATCGCCTCCGACCAGAAACACTAGCGGATCTCATTTATGAGTTTGGAGAGGAACGACACAGTCGTAGAATAGCCCGAAGAATTGCACAGGCGCGTGAACGGAATCCAATAGAATCCGCAAAAGAATTTGCAAAACTCGTAGCGTCAGCTGTACCTCGAAAAACAACGCAGCAAAAAAGAATACACCCAGCGACTCGTACTTTTCAGGCACTGAGAATAGCAGTCAATGAGGAACTTAAGTCTCTTCAAGTGGCACTTGAGCGAATCCCCCATCGTTTGAAATCTGGTGGACGTCTGGTTGTTATTTCTTTTCATTCACTTGAGGATCGTCTTGTAAAAAAAGCCTTCCGGAGTCCGCAAGTCTGGAAGTGCCTTACCAGTTCTCCGATTGAAGCAGCTTCCGATGAGGTTGCAAGAAATCGTCGCTCTCGCTCAGCACGACTGAGGGCTGCAGAACGGATCTAAACAACCCACTGATTTCAAAATACTGCGCCACCTTCCCATTTTGACACCAGATGGGAGCGTACGACACAAACGGCCACTCACGGCAAAGGTCAATTTCCGACACGAATACGTCATTTCGGTGCAATTCTTTTTCTTCTTCTGTCGCTATGGCAACAGCAAGATAGTTTCAGCAGAATCCCACCTCTTTAAATATGTAAAAAAGAACCGCGGTACGCGCGGCCACTGAACGTAATTTATCTGTGTGGATTTTGCATGGGACGTGAATCGAAATTCCTTCTGTCATTGCTCGGCCTTTTAGCAGGTATTTTTGTTACTGCACTTGCTCTACGTCTACTAATACCACGTCCTCCCGAAGGTGCTGGCCCCGATATCCACACCGTCACCTTCAATCCTTTTGCAGAAACCGTAACACCGCCTGACCTGACGCCTCGTCCGGAAGAAAAATTTTCATGGACTACTAAAACTTCGAGTGAAGCAGAACAGTCGAAACAACGATTTCCAAGCATCGAAGCAAGCTTTGAGCCTTCGTTCAATCAAGCAAGAACGCATGAACCTCTTCTTGCACAGATACAAGGTGAAGACATTCCACCACTCGAAACAGTGAATGAGATTCACCACGATAATACTGACGAACCAGGTACTTACCGAGCTTTGGACAGTAAGCCAATAATCGCGCCTTGGCAGTCACAAGAAGTGACCCGATTTGTGACTCCAAAAAAACCTTCAGAAGACGTCGTTTCACAGCTACCTCCACAGCCCCCACATCCCGTCAATTCACTACCTCAAACAATTACCACGAAACCACTACGACAGCTTACGCCTGGAATGCATTATGACGTCCAAGAGGGAGATTCCTGGTGGGAACTTGCAGAAAAAGCATACGGAGATGGCCGTTATTACCGCAGTCTCTTCGCATGGAACAAGACTCTTCAGCCACGGGTTTCACTATCGCCAGGCACAAATCTCGAAATCCCAGAAACAAATCAGCTACGACTTGCATGGCCACAACTGATTCCTACCAAATAAACATGAAACCTGAAATCGCTCTGGCCCCGATTACTTCACACCGTTACCGTCCGACCTCTCGTCATCGTTACGCAATCAGTTGACATAGTTTTCGAAGTGAAGTGGTGAATACATGCAGTTTGGAAAGTTGAAAAAAAGAATTCTTCTATTAGGTACGGTTGCGGCCATATGCCTCCCGACGAATCGTCTGCTCGCAGCAGGCTACCGAACAGCAAACTTTGTTGTAGAAGCTCCTGACCCACAGTTAGCGCAGAAGATTGGAGACGCTGCTGAACAATACCGCCACGATCTTGCCATCGAATGGCTCGGAGAACCGCTTCCCCGTTGGAGTCAACCTTGCCCGGTCACAGCGGAAGTAGCACCAAACCTTGGGGCTGGTGGAGCCACAAGTTTCGTATTTGATCGGGGTGAAGTGTTCAACTGGACGATGACCATCCAGGGTAGCGAAGAGCGCATTCTAGACTCCGTGCTCCCCCATGAAGTCACCCATACAATCTTTGCAAGCCACTTTCGTCAACCGCTTCCAAGGTGGGCCGATGAGGGAGCTTGCACAACAGTAGAACATCCCGTGGAGCGTGCTCGCCAGCACCGCTTACTCATAGAATTCTTACGAACAGGGCGAGGGATTTCGTTTCCTGACATGTTTGCTATGAAAGAGTATCCAGCAGATGTACTCCCTCTATACTCGCAAGGCTATTCACTGGCTCGCTACCTTATCGAACGAGGAGGCAGACAGCGTTATATCGATTTCGTTGGCAATGGCCTGGCAAGCAGTGATTGGCCTCAATCATTAAGTCAACACTACGGAATCAATGACATCAGCAAACTTCAGACCATCTGGTTGGAGTGGGTAAAGCGTGGCTGTCCTGCTCCCCCAGCATCTGTCGCTGCCGCAATTCCAGGAATACAAGACATTGCACGTACTGCTCGCGGCCAAAGCCCGGACACGCTACCCATGAACGCACCCACGCCAAACAGAATCTCTGCAACTGCAGCTCGGCAGTCAATTTATGTCCAGCGTGCACAACGCACTCAGCGTGAGACTAAACAAAATTAGCTACCAATAACTAGCACTGTCATATGGTAGAAAACCGGTGCCGCAAAGCAAATTGAATCGATACGATCAAGCACACCACCGTGGCCAACAACAAGCGTTCCGTAATCTTTAACGCCGCGGTCACGTTTGATAGCTGACATTGTCATACCTCCAGCGAATCCCATAATAGCGACAACCAGTCCAACGATTGCCGCTTGCCAAGGCTGGAATGGTGGTGCTGCCCACCATAGTACCGCTGCAAGAAGCGCTGTGCTTGTCGCACTGCCCAGCAAGCCTTCCCATGTTCTATTAGAGCTCACCGCAGCAGCAACTAATCGTTGCCCCAACATTCTGCTCCACACATACTGCATGCAATCTGCAAACTGAACAAGTAAAATCAAAAAGAAAAGCAACCTGAAATTTGCATCACGACTACTCAGCTGGTTGATACCCTCAGGCCCTCTGTCGACATGGAGTTCGAGCAGTGCTGGCGCGAATGACAAACAGTAGACACAAACAACGAGGCCTGCCTGAATCTTTGCCGTTCGCTCCAAAAATCGCTTGTAGTCGCCAGCCACTGCCGCCCTTGCCAAGACAAAAAGTGTCGCGTAGACGGGTAGAAACACACTGTAAATATCGTATCGATTCAGCCCAACAAGCACATAATGCAATGGGGTAAAAAGAAAAAACACCCAGAACAATGCACGGTGATCACCCTTGCGAGTCGGCGTCAGCGTAATGAATTCTCGCAGTGCCCAAAAAGAAACGAATCCGAAAAGCGTAACTGTTGCAGTTGAACCGAGCCAAAAAGCAGCGGCTAGGACTGTACACAAGACCCACCAACCACGAATTCTCATATTGAATGTTCTGACTGCAGCCGCATCAATACCTCGGTCAGGATGCCGCTTTAAAAATTGGCCTACTCCTGTGACTATTGAAAGCAAAAGTAGAACACCTGCAACTAAAGCAATAGTACGAATGTCATTCACTTAGAGTACACCTTCTCGAATCTTGATTATCACCATTGATACTAATATCTATTCCTTGAGAGATAACACTGCCCTACGCGCTCTTGCCAAAAAGTCTAACTTAGATTCGTCTCTCTCCAACCAGAGTGGGGGCCCAAAGGTGATGCAAGAAAGTAAAGGAACGGGCAAAAATTCTCCGCGTGGTAGCACTCTATTTAAGTTGTCGATGTGAACAGGTATGAGTTCAATTTCAGGACGTTTTTTTGCGAGATAGTAGAGCCCACTTTTAAACTCACCAACTTCTCCACTGGTACTGCGACTCCCCTCGGGAAAAACTATAAGCGATCGTGTATCTCCAGCCTGACGCAACATAAGATCAACAGGACTCTGATGAACTTTGATATCCGTTCGATCAATAAGAATTGCATTGAACACCTCTTCGGCCAGCCACCTCCGGAGAGCACCGCGGGACCAATAATCCTTAGCCGCAACAGGGCGAGTAATTTCACGAATTAATCGTGGCAGCGACGCCCAAATCAAGAGTGCGTCAAGATGGCTTGTATGATTCGCAAAATAAACCCGCTGACACGTATCCGGCTGACTAGCAATCCAACGAATACTGGCACCTGCCAGCAGCCTCGCCATACCAGCCAAAGCCAGGCCGGTAATTTTACACAGTGGTGACCGGCTGACGGATTGGTCGAGCGGTGGTGTGGGCATGTCAGCTGGTGCAAGCATAAGAAAAGGTGGTTGGTGTCGGGACAAGGATTGTGCAGAGGAATTATAGAATCGAAACGAAAGGATTGTGTTTTTTTTCATGCCCGATAGTTGTCGGCTCACCATGGCCAGGCAAAACTATTGCAGAGTCCGGAAGTTTATAAAGTTTGTTTAAAATTCCCGATTCGAGTGATGGAAAATCGCCGTCAGGAAAATCAGTACGACCTATACCCTCATGGAACAACACATCGCCAGCAAATACAAGAGTTGGGGTACTCGTAAACCAGAAAACGACGTGGCCTGCTGAATGGCCGGGAATCTCCACAACAGTAGCGCAGAAATCTCCTACTCGTAAATCCTCTCCCTCTCGCAAAATCACATCTGCCGGTGGGCTTACGACATCAATGCCATATCCAGCTGAAAGATTTGCAACCGGATCCAAAAGCTTTCCTGCGTCGCCGTGACCTATCAACACAGGAGCCAAAGGCCATCGCTCCTTGATTGAAGCGACGCCAGCAATATGATCTGAATGACCATGCGTAAGCACAATAGCTACCGGGACAAACTGATGGTCATCGACAACTTGAATGACAGCGTCAGGATCAAAACCAGGATCAACAATCAAACAATCCCTAGATTGTGACTGTGTTAAAACGTACGTATTCTCATAGAACGGACGAGAAATGATCCGGTACACCTCGAACGGTGATGCAGTAACCAAGGCTTGACAGGATTGCATGTGAAAGTAGGGCGCAAGGAGAATGTGCGAAGGACCTCAAGAACCTCATGATACGCGAAATTTGACGCGTTCGGTAAAAACACACCGAAATGGGTGTTTTTTGCCATTTCCTACACCCCAAAGGATCGCTAACTTCCTGATGTAAGGCATGAATTGTATTTATGTCGGTTGCATTGGATCGTTGGATCGTTTTGTTTGTATCGATCGGTCACACGACGGCAACCTACTGAATGTAAAGCTTGCCCACATAGCGATACAACTAAAGGTCCTGAGAACATTTACTAATGCCGCTCTTCAGCGGCGGGTCGGTAAGAAAGCTTTCCGACCACCCCAGATAAGAGGAGCTAGGTATGAGCAGATCATGGATGACTGCGATCAGAAACACGGTCAAAGAGCGAGCCGTTTTCAGTCACAAACTTTTTTGTGGAATATGTGCAGGAGCGATTCTATGGAGCGTCGTTCTGGGCACCGCGAACGCGCAAGAGACTCAAGTGACTCAGCCTGGCATGATGCCTAATGGTGACATTGCTCAAGGGAATATTGGAGCTGATGATGCAGTAGCCAATACAACTCAAGGAGAACATCCCCTAGAGCCTGCCCTTGCTCTTGCTGCAAAGGGCCTTGAAAGCCTTCGTGCCAACATTCAAGACTACTCCTGCACAGTCGTGAAAAGAGAACGTATAAATGGCGAACTTCAACCTCACGAATACATGTTTGCGAAAATTCAACACGAGCCGTTTAGCGTGTACCTTTATTTTCTTGCTCCCGATGCCGTGAAGGGTCAGGAAGTGATTTATTGTGATGGCAAAAATGATGGAAATATGCTGGCTCACGCCGGAAGCGGTGTTCGTGCCATGGTTGGGACGGTTTCTCTAAAGCCACAGAGCATGCTTGCCATGCAAGGAAATCGTTATCCGATTACTGAACTTGGTGTCGAAAATTTAGCAAAGCGACTTGTTGAAGTTGCTAGACATGACAAACAATTTGGTGAGTGTGAGGTGAACTTTTTCCCTAAAGCCAAAGTAAATGGCAGAATATGCACGTGCGTTCAGGTCGTTCACCCGGTACCGAGACGCAACTTTCGGTTCCACTTAGCGCGAGTCTACATCGACGATGAACACCTTATTCCTATTCGTTACGAGGCTTATGACTGGCCCAAAGAACAGGGCGGCCAGCCAATTCTCATGGAGGAATACACCTACATGAACATCAAGGTGAATAATGGCTTCACGGACGCCGACTTCGACCCTACCAACTCGGCTTATAAATTTAACTCTGGCGGTTAAGTGTCGCGGCGCATATCACGGGGTGGTATGTGATGTGTAATCGTTGATGATTCATGAACTTTGCTGGCAACTCGTGTTATTGATGAGGCAGCAACAGGATGACTAACGCCATAAGCCACCGTAGGCTGATCTGCAACAAGCGAGCCACGATCAGGGCCAACAACGTGCCATCGAATTAGACGACTGATTGCTGCTCCTAAACAGACAACCAGAAGCATGCATCCTGGCCAAATAGGCTCCCGGTAGATGATCCACCCAATAGCAGCAACACCTGCAATAGCAGGCAACCACCGATCAGCTATTTCAAGAATCAGGCCAGCAAACTTTGTAATTGCCCACCAAAACCACGCGCCCGCTATCACAATGAGCATTGTAGTGACGCCGCGGCCAACCGCTGAAAGCCGTGGGGTCGCAAATCGAATTGTCACGGTCCCCTGATTGATCTGTGGTTTCACGATCAGCTTTCCCCACCGATTATTTGGAAGAAATGCAGATGTAAATTTTCGTTCGATTACACCCACCCCACCTGTATTTGGCACCCCACCAACCCACGCTTCGAGAGGAGCAATCCCAGCCTGCTTCTGCCGGACAAGACGGAATTCTTGAAGTCGTGACACGACATCTTCAGGACGCGTTCGTATGAGCTTATCAAAAACAGCATCAATTTCTGCTTCAACTTTTACTCTGATGTCTCGTGCCTTCTCTCCGCTAAGCACTGCTCCTGGACCGGCAAAAATCAAGGATTGGTTTACTGGATAATTAATTGTCCAAAGCACTTGTTCAACTGGTATTCCAGCAACATCAGGCAATGCCAAGGATACGGGTTCGCCTTGCATCGTTTCCGAATCGAATTCTGCGACAAAGACGATCACTAACTCGTGCGGCCAAGAACTCCTTCCTATCGGAACCGTCCATATCTGCAGGGCACTATCATGCTTAGGAGTTTTCGGCTGTACCTGGCGACCATCAAGTAACATTTCAAACACTCGGAAACCTGAGGGGATTCGAACACGAGCCTCAGTTGACGACATAGGCAACTCGATCCGACAGACTCCTGCAATCCGACCACGCTCATCAACTAGCACCTCGACATCAACAAGCTGTGATGTGATGGAAGAATTAACATCGTCACTCGATTCAGGAGTGTCTTTCGTGTCTGTCGACTGACCTGACTTCACTACGCTAGGCTTTGCGTCCACCTCACTGCGATACAACCACTGGATCTCATTGGACGGTAACTCAACACGCCACACATTGTTGCTATCTCCCTCAACCGCCCGCAAGTCAAGTAAAACCCCAGTGTCGTAATCCCCCGCCTGCTGTACTGCACCAGTCTCCTGTACTGCACCTGTTCCTAGTATTTCTCGATCTGAACAAACCTGAATATTCTTTCGCTGTACAATGCCTCTCCAAATGACGGCATAGGGAAATTCATGAGCTGATGAGGAACGCACTAAAGGCAAGCCTCCCCTCCTTGGAAGAGGTAATTCACTAGCTGCTTCAACTCTTAAAAGAAAAATCCCTGTACGAGGATATTGAAGAATAATCGCATAGACATTCCGCCCTTCCTTCTTCTTGATAGCAATATCGATTGGTGCTTCACTTTCGGCGATAGTACTTTCATTTTTTTTCTCAAATACCTTGCAGGACTCAAGCTGATAACCCTCTGGGATATACACACGATCTTTAACCCACGCAGTTCCGCTGGCATCAATCAACGCTTCGAATACAACGTGGTTTTTCTCTGCGCTTTCGTTGATTTCGATTTGCTGTGTACCCCGCAGTGAAAGAGGATCTCGGACCACTTTCACAAATGTTGCTTGTCTCTGTAATTGAAAAAGCGAGTCCATGGAGACCAACTTATTCATGGGATTATCTTTAGCCTGGCGTGCAGGAGAAAAACTATTGCCGACTCCAACCCGTTCGGAGAACCACTGCAAGCCCCCACTGTCAAGTTCATTGATTTGCGGCGGAGCTACTGCCCCTGGAAACAGCACGTCAACAGAAGTTCCCTCGGGAGGCACGAGCACCGTTTCTCTCGCATCTCGCTCGCTCCCACGTAGCCACGCGTACGGTAGTTCGAATTTTCCTGCAAGGTTTGTTGACGGCAAGCGAAACATGAACTTGCATGTCGTCTCCCTGGCAATCGGTACACCTTGATCAACCTTGTACACACCATCACCCAACGAGTGCACATGAAAATCATGCATAGCGTGAGACCCATTTTCATCCTCTACATTTTTTTCAAAGTGAAGACGGGGGTCCGCTTGAATCCAGAATGATGGCAGAATTGAACTTCTACTATCAATTGTAAACTCTGCAACCAAAAAAACATCTGTTGGTGTCCATGTAATCCGGTTCGTACTTTGCGATTCACGAACGAGTGACGTAAGCGTTGATTTTGCATCCACGGCGCGGATAACACGTAAGCGTTTTGCTGCGGGAAGACGAAACATCTCTTGTGATACATCGAGGGAATTAATCTTTTGTGCTGGCTGAAACACTCTCCCTCCTGCTGACCATTCGCACTGAATTTCTTGGCTCCTATTCCGAAAGCCACTCATTGCTATCAATGGGGATATGGCAACGACTGTCTGTGGAGAATTGGGCAAGCAGATCTCAGAAAAACTTACGTCTCCCTTGCGCGTTATTACAGGTTCGATCGGGACAACAAGGCTGTGTCTTCCTCCTGCGGGAAGTGAAATAATCGCCTGACTACGATCAGACGGCATTGACACATTAAGGGTTCCTCCATCTAGAAGAAATTGCTCATTCGCAAACCGCCCCTCTACTGGAGACTGGTCAAGCAAAAGCGATCCTGCTGAATCAGTTTCGACCAATATTTTCATATACCACACTTCTTTGTCACCCTGCATCGCAACTTCAGAAGTCATTGGCAAATCAATTCTTGAATTCAAAATACGCAATTGAGACTGCTGAACTTTACCACCCACTCCAGCAAGCACTTTGTAGAGCGGCTCCGGTACGAGTGCGGTTGTCTCACCTTCAATTGGTGTGAAAAACACCTGCACAGGAACCTCATCTCCGTAGCAACAAGCTGAATTTCCGTAGCAACCGGTGGAAAAAGCTGACATTAAAAGAAGTGCGAATGACATTTTCTTCGTCGCATAACCGTACAACCAGATACGAAATCCAGCAGCGGCGAGCATTCCCCATAGATTCGCGCGAGCGACCAAATCAAATGGTTGAGGAACCCATAAAGTAGCCACCGAAGCAACCACCACGCCAGCAATAAGCAGCCACGTATATTTCCAAAAAATAAATATCGCCAATGTCGCAGTTAGAGTGGCAAACCCAATAGCTACCAGAGCCAAGAGCCAGCGATCAATACAAATGAAAGGTTCTGAATCGTACCGTCCACTAGTCGGTACAAACCTTCGTGAATCAAATCCAGAACGCAAAGTTCTTGGATTCGTAATCACAAATAAGGAATCACGTCGCGAAATACCAAAAAGTTTTTCAATCCAATCTATCTGCTGTTGGTGTATTTCTTGATATCCGAACGGGACTCCAATAAGCCGTACATTATTAGGAAGCACTACCTGCAATTCCCGCGTGAGCGTTGGAGCATCAATAGCAGGCACGGTTGAAGACAACTCCCAAAGCCCTCGAGAATAATTTGCCGCAACAGTTGTCTGTACCGCTACCGCTACTTTCTGCCGACCACTTGGCAAATAGACCGGGCACTCAGTTACGTTCGACGACCGCAGAGGAATTGACTCTCCCTGCACTTCCAGTCCAGTAAGTTGATGGCCCTCGGGCAGACTTACTGTGACACTCTGCCTACCATCGTTCTCAATAAAAAATGTTGTTTCGTACTCTGCGTTACCAGATGTGTAGCATCTTATATTTGCAGTCTCTTTCCAGACCCAGGCGCGAGCAACCGACTGCACGCTATACGGACCTGGGAGAATTTCAACGGAAGTGCTGGGCGTTTCTAAAACTGCATCGTCATACCTTAATTCCATGATTGTCTGGATTGGCAAATTCAACTGGCCTGCTGCTGGAGGTATTTGCACAAGGCCGTGATTGATTACTGAAGGCCGGCTCTCATGAGCGGACTGAATACTTATTCGGCCCTTGGGTGAAACTGCTGATGCGACCCACGCCAAGGGAATAGCCGTTCGTTTCATGAAGTCACGTTCACCAGTGGCCCTCAAGGTTGTCGACCCGGTTACTGGTGGGTTCAGTTCAACCAACCAAGACTCTTTCACAGATCTTTGCGTGCTACCTTTTTCTCCACGTCCGTTTTCTTGACCGCCTGTTGACTCGTCAAGATTAAGGCGGCGGGCAATGGCTGTCGTCTGACCATCAGTGAGAACCGACCAATCAAGATTCCCAACAGGTTCCGAAAAGTGAACAGTTACAGCGTCCAGTTCACCCTGAATGGATTGGCATAGAAAACTATAGGTTTCACTTACTCGATTACCGCGGACTGTAAATTGTGATTGAGCTATTACCTCAAGAGGTGGCCGGCTACGCAGGAAACGAAATTCTTTTGGGGCAGCAAGGCGGCCGACGGCAACACGTTGTCGCCACACACCACTCTCAGTAAGGGGCATAACTCTTGGGTCAAACAAGAGTTCGTCTTTTGTGTCTCCAATCTGTACAAGTGTTGTTTCCGGACTCGTCCGCAAGTCCATCCAGACTTGCTCAGAGGCCTCACTGGCAAACTGAATCATATCAACATCTAGTGATCGGATTCGTGCACCCGCCACCACACCACGACGATGACCCGTGATCCTCAATCGTAGATTTTCTCCACCCTGCACAGCTCTTGGGAGTTCTAGAACGAACTGATCTCTTTCTTTGCTCCGAACAACTTTCCAGTCATATGTTTCCCCTAAAACATTACTGACGTCACTCTGCTGATCACTTAGGGCAATTCCCCCTGCACCTTTACTAGGCTGAAACGTTGCCTTCTCACTCACTAATGGCTCAACTGAGTCAATAAACCATTGTTTTCCAATGCGACCAGTAATTCTATGCAGGTTGCCTCGACGCACACGAATATCACAGGCAGCGCGTCCAATAAGCGAAGCCGAAGAAACATCAATTGTTGTTACACGAGCCACGTCAAATTCCGGCCGCCTCTTTGCAACTGTGACATTACATGAACCATCCGACTCTTGTTGCTCAAATACAAAACCCACGTCATCGCGAGGGCTCTCTGCGTCATATGCAGTCTGCGATTTTATATTTACGCCCGACGGCCATTCCCTAGATTCTTCCGGCGCAATAGCAATACACTTATCTATCTCAACACCAGAAATCTGGAGATTTTTTTCAACATCAATGATGAAACCTCCGCTAACCCACTGCTCTTGATTGAGACAAAGGCCAGGCAGCAACAGACGCTTATCGTTCTGATGAACACCTGTAACAATGCCCCTGATAGCAATTTTTGCAGAAGATCCGATTAGAATTGCCGGTAACACAAGATTCACGATACCGCCAGAATCTTCTTGGACATCAACCTGTTTACGAACTACTTGACTTGCATTAATTACCTGATACCGAGCACCAAGGACCGTTGTTTGCTTACCAGCAACGAGTCGCAAAGACCTCTCTAACCAAACGGTTTCGGGTAGAATAACGGTTTCGATTTCTGCATTTCTCTCTCCAATAGAAATGGTAGACCAGCACGAACAACGACCTACCCTGCGGTTCGAGAGAGTTAGATTCAGCAACTTCCTCGGGCCAATCAAATACCTCCAGCGAGCCGACTCACCGGATCCTGACTCACCAAGCACATCTCGAATAGTTGTCGGCTCATTACCTGCGATCAATGGCATGACATTTCTTGGAAGATCAAGAACAAGTGTCGTCGCCAACGCCGGGATGCGCGGAAACTTAAAACTGGATTGCCCATCATGAGCACTTGCACCTTGCACCGGTGAACGGTCTGAACGCGTTGGGGTCACTCGAATTTTTGCAAATAGCCTGCCAGTGCCTGGCACCCCCAACTCTATCGAACCATTGGGTTTCCCAACAAAATCAACAGCAACGTCTTCTTGAAGAGATGAGTCTTTCTTCAAATTTATCCCTGCACTTGCCTGCAACCAATCAATTCGTTGACCTGTTTCGTTCCGCCAAAATATATCCTGGAAATTTGCCATCCCGGGTGACACTTCAACTCGTTTCCCTTGACTCTGAAACCAGATAGATACATCTCCGACAAGAGCACCTGAATTATCAATCTTCATCTCATAGAGAACATGCTCAACGACTGGTTTTGGAAGATCAGCAGAAAGCCTGTTACCGAACTGCGATCTTTGCTGAACAGCATTCTCAAAATCCTCAGCAGCCATGGGTATATAGCGATTCTCATCACGAATAATGTCTGAAAGACGACCTGAAGGAACATAAACACGAGAAAACGACAGTGGACCTGATTCAGAAACAAGATCAACATTGTCATCAACAACTTCTACGGATTCATCAGAATCTGCACCAAACAATAAGGTGCTCTTTTCTGTTTTTGATAGACAGAAAAAGATTGCACTCGCTACGAGAAGAATTCGTGACAGCAGGCTACTTAGATGATGTCTTCTACACATAAACATCCTCAATTCATTCCATCTCTTGTCTGAGACGGTGCGACAGGAACAACAGCCTGTTCAGTAGACGGCCTCATATTGATAACCAGCGAGTCCATCGAAGCGTTTCTTTTCAAACCAGAATGCCTGGTCTCCCATGACTCTAGCTCATATACCGCACGAGTTCGGTTCCTCAACAGAACCCGCCACCAGCTAATCACTCCGGCCGGAACGGCGAATATGAAGCCAGGCAAACTCGCCTGCAAGATGCAGAACGTTATTGTAGGTGCAACTGCCATCCCGGTAATAAAAAAGATGGCCGCTGTAACAAGAAAAGCTGATGTCAATCGTGGACGAAACGTCAAAATGATACCGGCTATGAGTGGGATTCCACTTGACACCAAAATGAGTAACCACCGAGGGACAAGAAAACAACTTACATTAGCTGGACTGCCTGCATCACAGAACACCATTCGATGTTCAATAAAGTCTCGAGGCATAAATAGCGTGCCTACTCCAAGTCTTTTAGGCAGATCAGTCTGAAGATTCGCAGATGCTGTCACCCACGATGCAAGATTTTGAACCGAGACCGCTGGAACCTGCCGGAAACTCGAACGACTCCAATCCCAAACCTGTTGACTTGTCCACCCTCGAGGGCCCCAAAGAAGATTAGATCTCTCAGGCACTAAGATTTCCCACACAACTCGGTTATAGAGAGCAGACGATGGCATTCCGGGGCTCTGGAACTCAAGCCAACCCAAACCTGGCAGCACATTTTCTTTATGCGGCTGTTGAACTTCAACTTCAATAAGATGAGTGCCTCTAGACTGACCTAAATCAAGATTAACCTTCCCAGTAATCTCATCAGCCATCTTCCAAGACGAACTATTCACTCTTACGCGTGCTATTTGATTACCTCTTAACTCACCTGCCTTGCCTTCCGCCAATAGAGGAAGGGTGAGTGTCAAAGAATCAGAAGCACTCGTAACAGCAAGCGCCCAATAGTCTGATCTCATCGAGCCGCGAAGCATCGTACGCACCCACGTCGACTCGACAACAGTCTCACCAAGGAGGGTTTTCTGGCTTCGACTCAGTGCCAGATCGATAGTGTCCTGACCCTGTGATGTATTCCATGTCCGACCGAGCCCAATAGTTTGAAGATTTCCTTCTCGATTCCACAACTCGTCACGAACACTCACAGCAAGATCCTCAATGGAGGAAAGTGTTACTGATTGCCGACCAACAACGGCATTCTTGGGAAGAAGAATTGGAATAGAAAGCGGAACTGTGACTTCTTCAGGTACTTCTGGCGTGACCTCTCTGTATCTCGATACAAGTTCACCAGCACCGAGCAATGGGCTGGGTAAGAGCACTCGCACAGCACGCCAAGGACGTTCAATGCCGTCTAACTCAACATTTTGACCCAACTCACTATCGTCAGATTCACCGTCTCCGAAAACGTTGCTGTCAGATGACCTAGTGATCACTTCAGGCGTCAATAATGCACCATTAAAACGAATCTCAATGTCACCTGTTCCAATCAAATTTTCGGGAACCATCCATTCGATAAATTGAAGTGGCACGTGAGCCACGTTTAGACGCGTTGCCTGTTGCACAATAATCTGACCTAAGCCTACATCCACCTGCGCAGTGATTGAGGCTTCGATCTGTTGATCAAGAATCCGACGTGTCCCCACAAAAGTTGATTTATTAGCCTCAACTCGGTAGGACATCCTAGACAAGTCGGCTAAAGGCTTGTCTGCCTGTGAGGAAACCTGGCGACTCATACCAACAATTTGTTCGGTATCCGGAACGAGTTCGATATTACTGTCTGATGTAATTCCGACGCGGGCAGGCCCAACAAAATCGGCTTCCGGAATAGGCGTGTCCCACGTTACAACTTCACTATCTGGATTAATCCTTCGACTGCATTGAAGTTCTACTACTATCTCTCCGGCTATCGGTTTAAGAAATGGGACTGTAACAGACCCAGCGGATTCCGACACGGCTGCACTGTTAACAACACTAGAAGGACCTACCTCTTCAATTTCCCAACCGGGCACCAAAATTTTCAACTGTTTTGCTGCAACTCCACGAATAACAGCTTGTAGGCGCACGGATAGTTCGATTCGATTTTTTGTAACGTGATAAAGGTATTCTGGCTCGACTACCAATCGACTTCTTCGCGATCGTACTCGCAAAGGTAATGCCATCGGTTGGGAATCATATGCAAACGCTGCAACTAGCCCCTCTGCAGATAGTGATGCAGGTGCATCAATCTGCCTATTTCCAGAACGTCTCTCCCACTCGACCGTCCAATCATCATCAGCAAACACACTCACCTGGCCCCATTGACGCCACGCCGGAATTTCATCAATGGAAAATCCTCCGACATCAATCGGCTTGAGGCTGGCAGAACCGACAGACCGTTCACAAACGACCTCAAAAGAAGTTGTTCCTTCAACCGTTTTATCAACTCGAAGGACAATCCTAGGACTTGATACAGAACCATCACGACTAAGTATTTTTGCATTGCTTCCTACAGACAGCAAAACGGAGCGAGGCGGCAACTGTACTGTAAACAAATTTTCATTCGGCGAGAGATTAGCTAAGGTGAAGTCGGCCCTTATGTTTGCCAATCTGCCGTCTACTCGGACAACACTTTTCACCGTAGCCTCAGCCAGTTTCCGGACAGGGACTCTGCTAGACAACGGTTCTTCAAACTGTAAGCGAGTTGGGCCTACCGCACCTCGAATTTCAACGACACTACCCACTGTATCGCTCTGATTATCGAGCACTTTTACCGCAGGCGTGATGGCACCAGCATTGAGAGTCACTACCGGATTCCGTCGTTGTGTTTCTATGAGAATTTTTGAATCAGTGGCAGCTGGCAATGTAATGTCCAACTGATCACGATCGAGCGACACATCAACTGGTATCTGACCACGCATCATGACCGTATAACGCTTGCTTACAAAACTCATTTTTTTGGCATCGTTTATCGTCATGCCATCTTTTTCATCGACCCAGATCAAAAAACCTTCATCTGAAACAGAATGGCGATCAATGGCCTGTAGATATCCCTTGGACTGATTACCTACCACAGGCTGCGGGCTGTTAACTGGTGATGGATCAATTGTGACTATGACTTCACCTTCCCCAACAATCTCGGGGGGTTCTGTGATAACCATTTCAGGAAGCTTTAGTGGCAACATACCCCATCCAGGTCGGGTACTTCGAACAACACACTCAAGCTCAACTGAAGCGTGAGTGACGTCGCTCACACTGACGGATGGTAAAACAACGTTCATCCGTAATTGTTCAAGGACTAACCCTGGCACCTCTGGCTGGGCAGGCAACCCGTCTCGCAGCCGAACAAGATCAACAAAGTCGCGATAGCGAAAACCCGGTACAGGAATCAGGCGTCCTGAATCATCTTCAACGTAATAAAGATTTGGTTCTACCTGCCTTACTTTCTGTGGAATAGTTTGAACCTGACCACCGCTTATTTCCTGACCAAAACATGCCCCATCCCACTGAAGAAATCCTAGTAATACAAAAACGCCAACAGTAAAGGACCAGAAAAGGCGGTGTGACGAATAGCTTGTTACCACCGCAGATACAAAACACCCCACTACAGCTCGGCAGTGAGTTGTATATTCGTTGAATCGCCTAGTTATGTGACTGACTGAGGCCAAGGCCCACTTCTTCCCGATCTTGCAAAGATGAAACACAGGTCTGCATCCGCCATGCCTTAAAGTGGCAAGTTCTAACGATTGCGCAAACTTCTACCTACTATGAATTTACAACGATATTAACCCTGAGGGCTAGCAAAACATTGTATTTCAGCGTGTTTATGACGCATCAGCGGTGCACAAGCCGTATGAACGCTACGGTCAGCGCGTTCACCCAGCCAGCAGATCGTGCAGGCCATTGGCAATTTTTTTATTTGCCGCAGCAACGAATGCAGGGCGATCTAAAGAGACATGCCTTGGCAACGGAGCGTCACCAGGGTCAGATAAATGACGGCAGGGAACGATGGCTGCTCCGGCCTCAGCTGCAATCAATAAACCTGCGGCAACGTCCCAACAAGCGATACGACGCACCCAGAATCCATCGAGCCTACCAGCTGCAAGATAAGCAAGATTAATTGCTGTGGACCCAGTTCTTCTTACCGAGTGGACATGTGGAATAATTGAAAGAAAATCAGTCACCGCAAGTGACTCACGGTCCACATGCGGGGGGAAACTTACTGCAACCAAAGCATCTGAAAGCTGCAATGGATTTGTTGTGCAAAGAACCCTATTTTCAAGGCGGGCGCCACCGCCACGAGTAGCCGTAAAGCACTCGTCTGCAACAGGATCATAGATCGCTCCTGCCAAAACTTCATCCCGGTAAGCGAGGGCTACGGAGACACAGTACGCCGGATAGCCATGAACATAGTTGCTCGTCCCGTCGAGTGGATCGACCATCCAACGCAACGAAGCCGTGCTTGGGTCTGGGTCATCTTCTTCACCGATAAATCCATGATCTGGAAATCTGCTTAATAAAATTTCACGAATTGTTTTTTGAGAAGCAACATCGGCCTCTGTCACAAGATCTTTTGGCCCTTTCTTAGAGACAGCAAATCGACCTCGCCAGTCCCGCAGCACATCACCTCCCGCGCGTGCCGCAAGTTCAGCAACGTCACCGTAGGCCCGTAGCAGATCAGCGGCCACGATTTCTGAAGGAACTTCCATCTACTCAACCTCCCGAAAGTTTGACAAATTCTTTACCGTCACTGTGTCAATTTTATATATCAACTCCGTTGAATTCGAAATACATACCGCTTTGAGATCATATTGAAGTTTTTTAGACAATACTGCGAATAGCTTATGAGATAACAAATAAGGGCGGAACCCCCTCACGACTGCAACCAAGCATTGAAAACTCCTTGTAAAAAAGTGCATCGTGGTTCAATGTATTCTCTGAAGAGTGACTTATGAAAACCAACGTACAGCACCATCGCTACGAGCATTGAGAATATTCCGTAGTGACTTAAAATCACACTGTATTAATGCACTCGCTGCATGACTGCGATAGATTACTGAATCAACAAACGCATTTTCCATAATGAGAATCAATACTATCACGAAACAACAACTGAACCGGGGGATTCGCACGAATACTCCTAATGAGATCGCCCATTCCAATTGTTTTGAGTGGACCAATACCATTGGATCAGTAGCAACACGCGTAGATCTGCAAGAGCCGAATGCTGGAATGTCGCTTACGTCCAACGACACCTTGTTCTCAACTCTTCACATTCTGTTTCCAGAGTCATCTGTACTATTTAAAGATGGATGGATACGAGAACACGATGCCACAGGTATCTATGCCATCAATGATGCACGTCAGTTGCAAACGAGCATTTTGTGGCGACTTCAAAGTTCCTGGTGCCCAATGAAAAATCTTGAGAAGTCTCTCACTGCAGAACTCATTCTTTCAAATCAGACACTGAGAGAACAAAGCGATGGCGCACTTGCAATGGAATGCACGGTATTAGCAACGTCAGTGCGCACTGCAGTATGGTCCAGAGACACATTGGAATGGGAAACCAAACCAATGGCATTGCAGAACTTCCGACGAGACTGCGCTCACGAAGACGTGACCGTGCAATGCCTGATCTTTGAACTACCGGCCCACAAACAGAAATTTGCACTATTTGCTCGAAGTGACGAGATTCATCACACAACTCTGACCTCGACTCCTCTCGAGGAACCGAATGCCCCAAAGACGCGTAAGTATGTGCTGAAAAGCCATTTCTTCCCGACAATCATCGAAAAAGGAGTTCTCCACCGCGGTCGATTTTTGGCTGTCATGGGGCCTTCTCAGGCAGAAAAAGACTGGTGTTTACAAACTGCTGATGCATTCGCTCAACAGCCGGCTCTTTTGCAGTAGCGGCATTCAGAGGGTTGCCGGTAAAGTTCCTCATTGGAATGGAAGACTAGGCAAACCAAGTAAAGATTAGCGATGCCAGCAAATCAGTCATGCGATTTATCGGACCCGTGAGTTCGTTTCGCTCGGCTCAAAGACTGTTGGCATTATTCAGAGGAGGAGACAATGTTCGATCTGCTCTTTGTTGGCAACCCAGCAATTGATAAGGCGATCGCAGAACCAGAAGATATGCCTCGCTCGCTCCTTGAAAGAATACGTGGGGCGACACTGAAAACACTTGAAAAAGCATACCGACGAGCAATCGAATTCGAGGCACGAGGAATTGTGCTTTGTAACGCAATAGTAAACCCTATTTATGCGAGCCCTGCTCAAGTGATCAGATTGCGTGAACTGATTGTTCAATCGCAAGAAAAAAATTGTGAAACTGTCTGGGTAACATCCAGCCCAACTGACGCCCAAGAGTATCTTCGCATACTTGGTGAACCAAAGGGGCTTTCCTTCGCCACACCACTTTGTCCCTGGACCAAAACAATTCGTTCAACCACTGTGGAACTGTGGGGCGTGTTTAACGACGAGGACATACGTCGAACAGCTTCTCATGATTCCTTTAAGCCACTCCACCGACAACTCCTCGTCGGCTGGAACACAAGCCATGACAGTGGACATACAGTGCCGTTGAATGTTTCGTCCAGCCAACTTGCTCAGCCAAATACTCTTACTATCTGGGCAACCGATGCTCCCGACGCATTACCCGATAATTTTCTCCCACTCCCAAGTGTTCAGTCACTTTGCCAAGCAGACTCACGCAGCACAGGCTGCTATGGGCTCGCGTTCTATGAACCCTCCCCTTCCGACAGAGACGATACAGCAACTCATCAAGGATCAGGAGACCAGTGGAAACAGCTTCCGATTAGTGAGGTTACCTGGCGAACAATTCGTATCGAGTCCGCTGACGAAGACATCGAAGCCTTGTCAGAACTACTTTGGGAATCCTGTGAATCTTTACTGGATCACATACCAAATGGTGAAGCTGCTGCAGCAAATACTTACCCATTAGTCATTGTCGACTGCCGAATCGCATGCGGCACAAGTATCCAGCGGAGACTCCAGATTGGCGAAATTGTTCCAGACGTGAAAAGAATACTTCGCGACCGCTGTGCTGCAGCATCGCCACATATTTGGATACAAAGTATTTCTGCAGATACTGAAGAGTCCCTAGCAGCTCTTGGTCGCAACCGATCTGGGGGACAACCGGGATCAAGCAACTCTTTCACATCCGCACTTGCTGATCTTGTCACAGGTGCTAACGAAACAGATTCCCTCAACCTACAAACTGATCGCGAAGCAGCCTGGCTAGCACTTGAACTTCTCGAAAGCGAATAATTAACGCTCACGCAATCACATAAAAAAAGGTAAGCAGAACACGAAGCACGGCTACCTTCTAAGGAACCTTATTCATGCACATTGAGAAACTGGAAATTGAACGCTTTGGTGGTCTCCAACAGGTCATCATTAAAGACATGGGGCAAGGTATAGAAGTCATTCATGGCACAAATGAAATTGGTAAAACATCACTACTTGAATTCATTCGCGGCATTTTTTTCGGGTTCGAAAGCTTATTCAGCCGTGGTGTTCTTGATCCGACGGTTCCTTGCAGTGGTCGCCTCATTATTGCTACAGGGAAAGGGCCTCGCGGCGAGCGGGAGCAACACCGATATATCATTGAACGGCGTCACGAAGGCCCCAACATCTCTACTCTGACAAAAGCAAGCTACGAGGATGAAATCGTTGGGATCGGTGGTGATGAAGGAGATCTTGTCACCATTAAGCAACTCGGTGGCAGCCAAGATGAAGCCCATCGCATCTACCTTCAAGACGTCGTAGGTGACATCGACGAAACCACTTTTACGAACGTCATGGCATTTGGTCTCGATGAATTGCATGAGCTTCGCACCTTGGAGCCCGAAGGTTGTGGCAGCCGTTTGTATGAACTTGCAAATGGACTCGACCGTTCAAAAGTTGCTGAAACAATTCGGCAAATCGATGAGGCTATCCAACGACTAGAGCAGGGCAGTGATGAGAATACATCCCGTCATCACCTTGTGAAGAAACGCAACGAATTAAGAGAAGCTGCGAATATGAACAGCTTCCCATTTCTGATTGGTGATCTCTTTATCAAAAAAGCTCAGATTCAACGAGAAATAGTGAATCTCGAGAAGGCACTGAATAGCGCTTCCGCAGCCGAAAAATTAATACGTGAAGCTGTGCCTATAAGCCAACTACGAAATTCCTGGCGAGAAGCCGTTGAGGAACTCGAGTCACTCAGAGCAGTTGCATTAGTCCACCCTGACTACGATGGTTGGCAGCACGATATAAAAAAACAAAAAAATGTCTCTCGACTTGTTGAGAAACGCAAAAAAGAAAGACGACGCCTAGCTCGAGAACTTGCCAACATCGATACTGAGTCACCTGTTTGGCGCAAGAGAGTCGAAATCACCAGCCTCTTGGATGATCGGCCTCAAATTGAACGCCTGCTTGCTGATGCAACACGAATAGAGGCTCATGCAAAGCTTGCAGCTCGTCGTTTTGGTGAGCAAGTTGGATTATGTGGGCTGACAAAAGTGGTGTCTGTTCAAGAACCAAAAGCAACAGATGACGCCATGGGGGTTTTGTTGCCTGAAGGGCTTTCGCTCTCATTCGGCCCGCTACGCGGTCGCGCTCGAAGCTGCAAGCGTGCGTCACGTGCAGTTACTCGCGCTCGTAAAAAGCTAGCCAGTGCAAAATCAGAACTTCTACAGTCTGAACGGCAAATTGAAAAAAGTGGCGGCGTGCTTGATGGTCCAAGTCTTACTGCCGCTATAGAAGCTGCTACAGAACAGTCTTCGGTGATCCGAAAAAGAATACGTGTTGGTGAGCGCGTAACAGAACTACAACAGACGATTACATTACTTGAAAAAGAAATGAAGACACAGCTTGTGGGCCAGGTGATGCCACTCACTTGGATACTCGGTCTTGGAAGCATTTTTGTCGTGGGGGCGGGCATGCTTCTTTCTGGACTTCTTCTGCCATCGGTTGCAACGGGCCCGCTCGCCTATGTCATCGCTGCACTTGGTTTAGCGGGAACAGGTGTTGCCTCTGTTTTGACATGGACACTGGACAAGTCCTCAGGAACACGGTTGGAGGAGACACGTCGCCAGCATTCACTTGCCAGCAAGCAGCATGATGATATGACTCACACGTGCGACACACTCGACACCAAGATTTCGAAGCTAAAGCGTCGGCCTGCAAGCTTCGGCTCTGAGCTATCTGCATCAACACAAACTGCTCCAAAACCAGCTGAATTGCAACCAGACATCCAACTCTCCGCGGCGTCTAATCTCGAACGAAGTGCCGCACATGCTGATAGTGAAATCATTCGACTCGAACACCTATCGGTACAAGAAGGGTCACTTCACGGCCGCCGAGATCAGATCTCCAAATTAAAAAAGTTATTGAAAATAGCACTCGTTCGAAAAAAGAAAAGTATTTCACGATGGCAGGCATCACTCGAACGGCGAGGACTACCCAGCACGTTAAGCCCCTCTGAAGTCTGGCGGATTAGCACGCACCGTCACGAACTTCTTACACTCGATGACGATCGCCGCCGACTCTCTGACGAGGCCCGCCATACGCGAGAAGAATTAGCTGCCACATCAAGACGGATTGAGATGATTCTTGTTGACTGTGAATTGATTCCAGAAGGCACTGCGCTAGACCAACTGCAGCAACTCGAAGATCTTCTGAACAAACAACGTCAGTTACAAGAACGAAAGAAAATATGTACGCGGAAACTTGAAAAATCGAGAACGAGGCATCGACAATCATTCCGTCAGCTCAAAGCATGCGACCGTGTACTAAAGTCACGATTGGAGCAATGGAGTTCAGAAACTGAGGAGGAGTTCCTAGAGAAGGTGGACCGCCGCCCGTACTTCAAAAAGCTTGAACAAAAGGCTCGTATTGCAGAACGAACATGGCAAGACGGTAGAAGTCGGTTTAATGACCCAAGCCTGCTTGATCGCTGGATAGATCATTCGTCAGAGATATCTCTTGACCAACGGTTGTCTGATGCGGAAACAGCTACCAAGCAACTGCAGGAAGGCTTAAAGCTGCATCAGGACAGCCTTCTGGAAATTGGGAGTGAAATTCAGAATGAAACAAAAAATAATGACCCCGAGAACAAGCAGCGGCAACTTACTGCCGTTCAGACACAGATTGCTGCTCATGACAAAAGAATTCACCTTCTGAAACGCACTCGACAACTTTTGGAGCGAACCCGAGTAGAAGTAGCAAGACATCACCAACCAGCTGCTCTTATAGAAGCATCGCACTGGCTATCTCGGCTAACAGAAGGACGATACACGCAAATCACAACAGCAGCTGATGAAGCGAGGCTTGATGTCCATGATACTGCCGGTGTGATATGGAACCCAGAACGACTGAGTAGGGGAACTCGTGAACAGGTTTTTCTCGCGCTGCGTCTTGCCCTCATTCGTGATCTTCATGAGCAAGGAATTACACTCCCGACCGTCATGGACGACGCATTAGTAAACTTCGACGATCAACGTGCCCAAGCCGCTTCGCGAACTCTAGCCGAATTCATGAATGATCGAAACGGTGACCAACAGATGCTCGTTCTTACGTGCCATGCTCATGTAGCTGCACTCTTCCAAGAAGCCCAGGCGACGGTACGCACACTTGCAACCAAACAGTTAGATAACAGCCAAAGAGCACTCACGGACACTTTGCCGCAGCAGCCCTGGCGGGCAGAAGAATTCTTCTTTGGCGATAGTGAATGAAATTGGATTGACTACTCAGCCTCACAAACTCTCACCAAATCTATGGGGTATACCCTCGCGAACCAAGGAGAGATAACGTGCTCTCATCCCGCCAAGAAGAAGACCGAGATAAGCATTTCCTCCGAGTGAAAGAAAGAGCGCAATAAGTGAACCAACTAATAGCGACCAAGGCCTCTGCTCTGTGTCCAACATTGTCTCACCCCCATCTTCAGTCACCGCTTCTAGCTTAGATGACGATGTCTTTGCACGTCCCGCAGCCTCGATGACCGTACGTTCAACTGACGCTGGCCATTTATTAGCAACATAAATACACACTCTTCTTACATCTCGTTCATCAACAGGGATGTCACTCGTAAAAGTGTAAGGGCTCTCACTAGATACCAGGTCGGGCTCGACTCGAACTAAGTACTCTCCGCCACCTTCATCAGTCGGCACGAATGCTGTTTCAATTCCTGTAGCCAAGATTGCCGCCGTTAGTGTTAATATTTCGATAAACATCACTGCACCTTACAAAGAAGTTATTTAAAATTCTGATAGTTAAATTTGTAAAAAAATGAATCTGAATTCACTTTCCTGTGTGGCTGTTGCTGTCGTCCGCCGGAACTTGATCCGAAAGCGTATCAAGTTCAGTCTGCAACATAGTGAGGGCTGCTTGCAAGAACGCAACTGCGATAGGACCGACAAAGATTCCGATGGGACCTAGGGCAGCAACTCCCCCGAGAATACTCAGCAATGCGAGAAGAGGATGGAGCTTTGATTGTCCCTGTAAAACATATGGTTTGATGATATTATCGACCGTTGAAACAACTAAGCCTCCCCACAGCGCAAGACCGAGAGCCGCCCATGTGCTTTTTGCAAAGAAGAGGAGGTACAGGCTGGCTGAACCCCACACCGCTGCGGCACCAACAAAAGGAATCAGTGCGCCGAAAAAAGTCAGTAATGTAAGAAGAAAAACTGCCTGTAACTCTGCAACATAAAAACCAAAACCTGCCAAAACAGCTTGCACTATGGCAGCCAGTAACGTCGAACTCACTACTGCCCGACTAACCTCTTCGAATTCTGCTAAGAATTGCCATTGATAGCGTTGGTCAAGAGGAATCAACCGGGTTACTGCAGCGAACATGCGTGCACCGTCCGCCAAAAAATAAAACAATGCGACCGTCATGACAATCACACCAATAAGGAGCTTCGCAATAACCACTGGCGCGCGAGCAGCAATTGGCCCGAAGATATCTTCAGCTACTTTTTTTAAATTCGCGTTGATGTCGTCCGCTGTTAGTTCAAGACCGGTCGTTTCATTTATTGTTTCAATGAAGCCTGAGAGCACCGTCGGATCGAGGCGAACCCCTATGGGATTTTTCACCATTGCAATTGCATCGCCACCTGCCCGAACAACAAGGAGCGCAAGTGGAACAAGGACTATGATCAAAACAAACCCTGTTGTAAGGCCAGCGGCCAACCACTCCTGCACGACTAACTTTTGCCGCAACGCCCTGTACATCGGGCCAAATATCACGACAAGCATTGCTGCGAGCAACAGCGGCAGCAAAAACGTGGACATAACTCTCAGCGAAAGCAGCCCGAATATCACAACCAGCCCGAGAATTACACCGAGAGAAATCAGACGTGTCATGATGATTTGAAACTCTGGATATACGTGTATTAGGGCCAATTTTCCCGACCAGACGATCTCGATTGTAAACCGTTGTTCAGAAAAATGGAGAAAATCAGCATTTTTTGACTCGTGGAACACGGTTATCCCGTGCAATACTAGAAAAGAGAGTTCTCTTGCTGCCCGACGGCCGCCTTGGCCCACCGCTACGTAAACTGCATGACGTCAACACGCCCCACGAATCATCCTCAGGTTTCACTCGTTATTCCGATCCGTGATGAAGCGGGTAATATCGGTCCGCTAATAAACGAGGTTCGAGAAGCATTAGATACCGCTGGATTCTCTTGGGAGCTTCTTGTTATCAATGACGGATCAACCGATGAATCCGTACACGAAGTATCTTCTATTTCTGAAAAATCCTCACGAATTCATTTGATTCATCTATCGGAGGGACGTGGCAAATCTGCTGCTCTGTCTAAAGGCTTTGCTAGTGTTCACGGTGAAGCTGTTGTCATGCTCGACGGAGATGGGCAGGACGATCCAGCTGAGATACCGAAGATGCTCATGAGACTAGGTATCGCTCCCGATGGCAAAGAACCGCTTCCTGCAGAGGCCGACTTGGTCAACGGCTGGAAAACACCAAGGCTTGATCCTTGGCATAAAACAATCCCCTCCTGTGTATTCAATATACTTGTAAGTTGGCTCACAAATCTATCGTTACACGATCATAATTGTGGCTTAAAAGCGATGCGTCGTGAAGTCGCTCAAGATTTACCGCTTGGCACAGGCATGCATCGTTTTATACCAGTTTTAGCAGCATCTTCTGGAGGCCGTGTTGTTGAACAGGCAGTTCATCACCGCCCACGAACTCAAGGAGTTTCCAAATATGGTGTTGGGCGTTTCTTCCGCGGACTTTTTGACCTCGTCACAGTTTGGCTTAAACTTCAGACAGGAAAATTAAGTACTCAAATACAAAAACCTGTCCCGAGCACCTCGACGAAAACTCTTCGTATATTTTTATATGGGCTGCTAACAGTTATCGCTTGCAGTAGTGTTTTTGGTCGAATTACCACCATCACCACTGTAGATCGAATAGCTCTTGAAAAAAGATTAGTTCAAGAAGCTGTTAACAGACGGTTAACTAAAAACACAGCACAAATCACATCCGTCGAAGAGCAGGCCTTACGACAGGAGATGACCAATCGCATCCGTCGGGAAAAAGGGCTGTTCCGGCCATTCCTTTCAGCAAATGATCGTAGCCGCTGGCTCACAATCCGCAGCCTT
>CAJXFK010000016.1 GCA_913052575.1 uncultured Planctomycetaceae bacterium | reverse complement strand
TGACTTACAGTTGCCACCGATACAGGTTCGATTGGCTTCGGGTGATGACGGCTCACTCTCGGGGATTTCAATGAACGGAGAGGCTGTTACTGATTTCCGTGATTTGCGACAAAGAGTTGCTAGTTTTGTTGATGTGGCGATCGAGAGTGGAGCTTCGCGGGATGACGTAGAGCTTGAAATTGATTGTGATTACGAACTTGATTACATCAATATTATTGATGCAATTACCGCGGTGTCGGGAAGGATAGAAGGCGGACAACTCATTGAAATGATTAAGAAAATTAGTTTTGTGCCACTCAAACGAACACCGTAGTATTGTTAGTCGCTGTTCAAAATCTACGCTTGATTTATGAGACGAACAACCATGTCTTGAGAAGCAGCGAAAGGCATTAGTGTTTGCCTTCTGGGGTCAGCATAGAACCTGCTTGACGTGTTCCAGATGTTATTTAGCTTCTTGGGTGGAATTGCTCATGAACGTTTTTTAATCGTCCGGAGTCAACATGGGTGTATCGTTGTGTTGTAGCGATACTAGCATGCCCGAGCATTTCTTGGACGTGTCTCAGGTCGACACCGCCGGCGACAAGATGAGTGGCAAAGCTATGTCGAAGTGTGTGTGGTGAGATGTTATTTGCGAGTCCTGCTGACGTGGCGTGCTCATGAACAATTTCCCATATCCGCATTCTCGAAAGCTTATTTCCTCTGCTTGAAACAATGAGGTGGTTTTGTTCGGTTGATTCTAATAGGAATTGAGGTCGGTAGTCTTGCATCCACTGGGTGATTGCAGAATGAGCCCGCTGGCCAAGAGGTACTACTCGTTCTTTATTTCCTTTTCCTCGGCATGTGCAGAACTGTTCTTCGAGACGAAGATCTTTTAATTGCAGCGAAGAGACCTCCGAGGCGCGACATCCGGTGGCATAGAGCAGCTCTAACAGAGCGCGGTCCCGTACTCCAGCGGCAGTGAAGCGTGATGGACTGTTGAGTAATTGATCAACCTGACGAGGCGAAAGTACTGCAGGAATTGTGTCGTCACGGCGAGCTAAGACAAGTTGCTCAGCTGGGTTATCAACCAAAACTCCCTCAAGTTGCAAGAAGGAGTAGAAGCAACGAAGCGTTGCTGCTTTTCTTGCAATTGTCGCACGAGACTGACCCTTATCAGAAAGCGTACCGAGGTAATCACCCAGGTTTTGAATGGTTACAGTCAGCGGTGACCGCCCGTTGAGCCACGCACCATAAGTCTGGAGATCTCTTTGATAGGCTGATTGGGTGTTCTCTGCAAGGCCTCGTTCGTGCCGTGTGAATTGGAGAAATTTCTCCGTGAGTTCTTCAATACAGATTGAGGAGATTGGCTTACTTTGCGGGCCCTCGAAAGCAATTTTTCGTATTCTTGATCTCTTCGCTGTATTTTTCTGTTGCTTGTGACTCGTTGCCATGAATTTGATATATCAAAGTCGCCAAGAAGCATGACGGATGAGGTACTTGAATCAAGGGTCGTATCCAAGGTTTGGAGCGAGCCAGCGTTCAATATCTGGCTCCGACATGCCTTTCCGGGCGGCATATGACTCCACTTGTTCACGTGTGATTCTGTCTACAGCGAAGTATCGGCTTTCTGGGTGGCCAAAGTAGAGTCCACAGACACTTGCCGCTGGAGTCATTGCAAAACTCTCAGTGAGATTCATGCCAGCAACATTTCTGGCATCGAGCAACTGGAAAAGGCCGGGTTTTTCTGTGTGATCAGGACAGGCCGGATAACCAGGCGCTGGACGAATTCCTCGATATTTTTCTGAAATAAGTTCGTCAGTGCTGAGTTTTTCTTGTTTTCCGAATCCCCATTCCTGCCGAGCTCTCTGGTGAAGCCATTCGGCAAATGCTTCAGCAAGCCGGTCAGCGAGCGCCTTCACCATAATGGAGTTGTAGTCATCGTGGTCTTTATCAAACTTCTCAGCGAGTTCTTCACAACCATGGCCAGTTGTACATGCAAAGGCGCCCAGATAGTCTTCCCGACGACTCGACACGGGGGCAATGAAGTCAGCTAATGCATAAAACGTGTCTTGGCCTCGACGTTCCCATTGTTGCCTCAGCGTGCAGACTCGTCCAAGTTCATTTTTACGAGATTCATCGTCAAAGAGGATGATATCATCCCCGTCACTGTTAGCCGGGAAGAATCCGTAGACTCCTCGGGCTTCTAATTTTTGTTTTGAAACAATTTCATCAAGAAGTCTTTGTGCATCATTAAAAAGTTTCTTGGCCTCACTGCCCACAATTGCATCATCAAAAATGCCTGGATACTTGCCTTTTAATTCCCAGGCCATGAAAAAAGGAGACCAGTCGATAAACGGAACAAGTTCTTCAAGTGAGACCACAGGAAGTGGTTGCAGGCCAAGAAAACTAGGCTTTTCTATTTCGGCCGATGACCAATCAGTCGTCCATCGTTTTTCGATGGCGGTTTTATACGGTACAAGTTTTACTTGCTGACGCTTCTGGAAGTTCTCCAAATCTCTTGCCTGAGCTTCGCGATTCGCTATCGCAAATGCTTCTTGGGTATTCGGATTCAAAAGTTTTTCAGCTACACCGGCAGCGCGTGAGGCATCTGTTACATGAATGATGCTTCCTGAGTATTGAGGTGCAATTTTAACTGCAGTGTGTCGAGCTGAGGTAGTAGCACCACCTATCAAAAGCGGGACCTTGAATTTTTCATGTTCAAACTCTTTTGCGACCTGCACCATCTCGTCAAGACTTGGAGTGATAAGGCCAGAAAGGCCTACTATGTCTACGTCTTCTTCCCTGGCCTTATCGATGATCGTTGCACAAGGAACCATAACGCCAATGTCAATGATCTCATAGTTGTTGCACCCTAAAACGACACCAACAATGTTCTTCCCGATGTCGTGAACATCACCTTTCACAGTTGCTAACAAAATGCGACCACGCTTTTTCGCAGCGGCACCTTGTGATTTTCGTTCCTCTTCCATGTAGGGCAGGAGGTGCGCGACAGCCTTCTTCATGACACGAGCACTTTTCACAACTTGAGGAAGAAACATCTTGCCTTCACCGAAGAGGTCGCCAACGATTTGCATGCCGCTCATAAGTGGGCCTTCAATGATTTTTAGGCCTGTGTCGTATTGCTTTCGAGCCTCTTCAATATCGTCTTCAATATGATCCGTAAGGCCTTTCAATAATGCGTGGGCTAGACGACCATCAACATCAAATTCACGCCACTCATCAATTTTTTCAGAATTGATGCCTCCTTCACCCTTCACGGTTTCTGCAAATTCAATCAATCTGTCGGTTGCATCTGTTCGGCGATCAAAGAGAACGTCTTCAATTCTTTCAAGAAGTTCAGGAGTAATTTCTTCATAGAGCGCGAGTTGTCCTGCATTGACAATGCCCATATCCATGCCGGCCTTAATGGCATGATAAAGAAAAGCCGCATGCATCGCCTCGCGAACAGCGTTATTACCGCGAAATGAAAACGAAATATTACTCACGCCACCAGATATTTTCACCAGGGGCATTTTTTCTTTAATTTGACGCGTTGCCTCAATAAAGTTCATTGCGTAGCGATTATGTTCCTCCATCCCCGTTGCGACGGTGAGAATGTTGGGGTCGAAGATGATATCTTCTGGAGGGAAGTCAGCTTTTTCTGTAAGCAGGCGGTAGGCTCGCTCGCAGATAGCGACTCTGTTTTCGATGTCTGTGGCCTGGCCTTCCTCGTCGAATGCCATGACGACCACAGCTGCTCCATAGCTTCGAATGATGCGGGCCTGTTTGAGGAACGTCTCCTCACCCTCTTTCATGCTGATGGAGTTGACGACACCCTTGCCCTGGATGCACTTCAGTCCAGCTTCGAGCACTTCCCAGCGAGAGGAGTCGATCATGATAGGAACGCGGGATATGTCTGGTTCGCTTGAGATCAGTGTCAGGAATTTCGTCATGACTGCTGGCCCGTCAATCATTCCTTCGTCGACATTTATGTCGATTAAATTTGCACCATTTTCTACCTGCTGCCGGGCGACGCTTAGAGCGGCTTCATAGTTCTCTTCTTTAATGAGTCGAGAAAATGCTTTTGAACCGGTTACGTTCGTGCGTTCACCAATTATTGTAAAACTACTCTCAGGACGCACTTCAAGAAGCTCAAGGCCAGAGTAACGACTCAATCGCAGCGGCTTTGCTGGTTTTCTTGTGGGGTGAGGTGAAACAGCTTCAGAAATTGCGCGAATGTGGTCAGGAGTTGTGCCACAACATCCACCAACAATGTTAAGAAAACCATCTTTCGCGAACTCACCAATGACCGAGGCCATCATTTCCGGGGTCTCATCAAAGCCACCGAGGGCATTTGGAAGGCCGGCATTAGGGTAGCAGCTCACCATTGCGGGGCAGATGCGGGAAAGGTCTGCCAGGTACGGGCGTAGCTTCTCTGGTCCGAGGGCACAGTTGATCCCCGCGCTTATAATATTAGCATGTGAAATACTTTGAAAGCATGCCTCAACAGTCTGAGCGGAGAGCGTACGGCCTCCTTCGAAAACGGTAAATGAGGCCATGATCGGTACGGCAATACCTGTTGATTGGAATGCCTCTTCGATCGCAAATAGGGCTGCTTTGAGAACCAGCGTATCGAATGCTGTTTCTGCAAGGAGAAGGTCGACGCCGCCTTCAAGGAGGGCCTCAACCTGTTCCCTATAGCACGCAACCATCTCATCAAAAGTGACATCACGGTGTCCAGGGTCAGCCACATTTCCAGCAATTGACAGTTGCTTATTCGTTGGCCCCATAGAGCCGGCAATGAATCTTGGTTTATGAGGCGATTTGGCCGTTGCTGCGTCAGCTGCTTCCCGTGCGATCTTGCAGGCAGCCAGATTGAGTTCCCGGGTCTGGCCCGAGAGCCCAAAGTCTGCTAGCGCAACCGATGTAGCGCCGAATGTGTTCGTCTCAACAATATCAGCTCCCGCTTCAAGGAACGAAGAGTGAATTTGACGAATGGCATCTGGTTGAGACAATGTCAAAACATCGATGCAGTTTTTGAGGTCTCGGCTATGGTCTTGGAAAGGTTTTCCTCGAAAACCCTGCTCATCTAAGCCGAGGGTATGAACCATTGTGCCCATTGCGCCATCAAGAATGGCAATTCGGTCATTAAGAAGATCGAGAAATTCTGTCGATCGGCTATTAGTAATCTCCATCGGGCTTTCTGGTTTGTCGTGGGGGAGTTGCTGAACTCAAAAAAACTACTGTTTTCATAGTAGTATAGGCAAGTTCATGATGTTCGGATACCGCTGAGCTTTCTCCCCTCTATTTGGGGCGCAGTCTGGTGCTAGTCGTCGATTTGAGGGTTTGGGCGAGTGGCCTTGGATGTAGTGGTGGTTCGGGGAAAACTCAATACCTGCTCCCACTTGACGTTCCGTCAAACTCTGACGAAGTGAGATGAAGCCTCTAAAGGCTTGGTCTTGTTTTTGACGAAAATTCTGTAGGAGAATTATGGATTTAATTACAGCGTTTCCACATGTACGACAAACCGAACGCGGCCCACTTCCAGAAGATGGATGTGATGAGCACACCCGTAGCTCTAAGTCAGTAGAGAGAGCACAATCGACTTCCGTGTCGAACATGCTGAACGACGGAAAGGGTTTGTCGGAGTCCCTGAAAGAACACGATGCAAAAGCGGCACGGAGAGCTTCTTGTGAAATCGCTCCTCGTAATAGCATTGGGCCAAATTCTAAGGATAAAGAACCACCGGAAGCCGTGCCTCTTCGCAATGAGCAGACACTTCAGCAGGACGGTGTATTAAATGTGATGCATCAGCGACACACAAAAAAGCAGGGCTCCGCTGGTGGGCGGCAAGGAGGTCTCTCCACAAATCAACGTAGCTCGCGTAATCGCAAGAAAAAAACGGAGCCCTCGGGGGCATTAAGGCCATCACTGACATTATGGGTGCTGTCCTTGGTAGCAGCAGTTATCTGGATGCGTGTCTTTTTTGTTGAACAGCAGCCTGTAATGAAAACGGAGTCAACAGAAATGAATTCTATTCGGTTTGCGGAGGCCCCTGTTACGTCTTACCACCAAGAGAAGAGCAGGCAGTAAATGGAATTCGACCGTCTCGATCAAAGCTTTATAGATCAACAAGTGTCGATAACACGACAGCGTGCGTCGGGGGCGGCAGGTCTGGAGTCAGAAGAAGTCACTGCTGTCTCAGTTGCAAAACAAAGCGGTGAGAGGATTCCTCAGAAAACACAAGTAGTAAATCGGAACCAAGACACATCGAAGGGTAAGGTCGGTTGTAAAGGTAAAAATTTCAGCGATACTCTGGCCGGTTTGTTGGCAGCGTTACCATCGCAGTGGAAAGCAATCACTGATCGCGTTATCGAAGCTCAGGAAGGTGGTCATCGTGTAATCGCAATTGCTGGCCATCGGGTTCAGGAGGGACGGACAACGATCGCGCAAGGTTTGTTCACCATCCTCAATGCGTCAGGTTGGCAGGTACGATGTCTCGATACCATGCAGGAGCTTTGGTGCGAATTAATTGATGACTCTCAGTCGGTGGCGTGGCATCGAGATCAAGCACGCACGAGTGTTCCAAGCAGCAAGCAAAGCATTGTCCTGGTAGATGCCGGCATCTGGTTTACTCGTGGTCCATTCCGAAGGAGAGAGATGGCATCACGAGTATTTGGTTGTGATGCGGTACTGTTAGTTCGTCACGCGGACGTGCCGCCCTGCCCTCACCGGCAGCAACTCCTCGGAGAGCTAGGCGTCTTTCCAATAGGCGAGGTTGTAACCTTTTCAGGTGAGATGGAATGTGGTTCACGGTCACAAGATTCTGCAGATTCCTGCCAGGTTGCCTAATGCTGGAGATCGCGATGTTGAATCAAGCAAAGCCATTGATGTCTAAGGACTCGCAGAGAAGTCGTTCTGGGGCTCCTGGGTTAAGGTCACCTTCTGGGGTGGTGGTTGGTGGAATAAAAACTCAGCCCTCTGCGATACAACTATTTCATTCTCAGCGTGCTGCTCTTGCACGCTTGCAGTACGCTGTCTTGCAGGAGTCGAGCCTTGCAGTCCTTTGTGGTCCTGGCGGTTCCGGTGTGTCAACCGTTATGAGTGCTCTTGTAACGAAGCTTTATGGAGCATCGCATGTTGTGCATATTGATGTGAGGCAAGCCGAAGTTTCTTCGCAGTTTGCGGCATGTCGAGCTACCGGTAACGTTGTTGTCGTCATTGATAATTGTCATCTCGCAACAGTTGATCTGTTGGGGTCTGTTTCTGAAGCAATATGGCTGCAGGCGCCAAGGGCTTCAGTTGTTCTTGGTGGGCGGGGTCGTTTGATGACGCTGTTATCTCGAGATCGTGGATTGCTTGATAAGGTTTTGTTACGTTCAGTAATTCATCCACTTTCGCTTTCTGAGACACGAAGCATTGTAGAAACTCGGCTGGCCACGAATGGCCATGCATGCTCAGAGAGCGCGTGGGTGGTCGTTCATCAAATAACTGGTGGAATTCTAGAAGATGTCTTTCGTCTTGTCGGTATGGCTCAAGTTGTTGCAGGGAGCCAGCCTGATACGACTATTCAGGCAGACGATATCGAGCAGATTTATGAACGACTCCATGCAGCAGCGGCATGAAGCACGGTCAGTCGAAGGCTGGTGTTCAGGTCCTACGCGGCTGCTTGTTCAACAGTGCGTTTGTGAAGCGATGAGGCTGGTGGCTTCGTTGTTGCTGGATGCGAACCTTCGACGAACAAGTCAGGCAGGAGGCGGGGCCTGATCCATGTTCTCCGTTTTTTTGCTCACCAAAAATGAGTTGAAATATCACGAGATTTCTAGTGACGGTTGTTCTATTCGTTTTATTTTGCTCTTCAACTTGCTCTTCAGTTTGGATGCTCCCGAGCTACAGTCGGCTAAACCCGAATGGTTTATGGAAAAGTTGTAATCGAGTCCCATGATCATTATCGTGTGTCGCAGTGTTCGGAGATTCGTGACCTGCATGACTACCGATTTTTTAAGTGCTTTGTGCTTTCTTGAAACATGTGATCGTTGTCAAATAACTATGATATGTCAGGCGACCCAGGTGTGTGGTAGCTAGGCAGATGCAATTCAATACGAAAGTAGATAAGAGATGGGGACCAAGATTAGTTTCTCAGTGTTTGTGTTCACTGGAGTCGCATTATATGTAACGTGCGGGCAACTCGTATTGGCAGAACAGATTACATCAAAACCCAAGCGTTATGAACTGCAAGTGAGAGCGAGTGCCATCGATCGTCGAGTACGGTCACATCCGGAAATCAAATTCGTACTTGAAACCGCCAGTGGTAAGCCTGCTGATGTTCAAAATGCAATTGTTGATACGTCGGTCCCTCAGCGTGGCAAGCTTGTTATCTGGCTCATGAGTCACAATCAAGCTCTCTTTGATCGTCTTGCTGACTACGGGTTACATGCAGTGCAAGTGGAGTATGCGAGGTCGTGGTTTTCCGTTTGTTGCCAAGAGAAACCCGTTGGTCCACACTGTCGCGGAAATATTCGGTTAGAAGCAGCGACAGGAACAGATTTCAGTGATGAGGTCAGTATTCCGAAACCTGACGGCATGATGGAACGTGCCTACCAATTTGTTAAGTGGTTAGAGCACGCTAATCCCGAAGGCGACTGGGGGCAATTTTTGAATGCAGATAGAAAGGGAATCAATTGGGAAAAAGTTATTGTTTCTGGCAGTTCGCATGGCTCCACCACCGCTGCACGGTTCGCAAAGTATGTCAAAGTCAGTCGCGTCGTTACGTTGTGTGGTCCCCGTGATCAATATCAGATGTGGCAGGCCCTGCCCTCGGCAACCCCCACAAATCGCTATTTTGGATTCACGCACGTTCTCGATAGTGGATGGAAAGCGGATCACTATTGTCGCAGTTGGGAAATGTTGGGAATGAATCAGTATGGCCCGATTGTCAATGTCGATAACTCACGGCCTCCATATCAAAACACGCGTCGCTTGATTACTGACTTCGATGTGGGTGGTAATGAAAAAAAAGCACACGGCAGTGTGCAGCCGGGCAGTCGGGCATTTCAAAGCAAGGGTGGCAAGTATATGCACGAATCAGTGTGGCGCTACTTGTATACACATCCCGTTGATGAGGTGGGACCCTCGGTTCCGGCAGACGACGACTGTGAAAAAAATCAGTCACAGTAGCTTTCGTGATGGAGGTCTACAGAGCTGCCATGCTGATACTTTGGGTCTTCGATATCTTGTTTGAGTGCCGCCTCTCCTAGTGCTTTGGGGAATGTGTCCGAGAGAATGCTCTTTTGTATTCATATAATCAATGACAAACATGCATAATATGAAAGCCATGAACATGGCGTGCGTGTTTAAACGAACTGCTGATAAATCAGGTGTTTGCATGAGTTGCAATAAGTTCTGGAAAGTCGGGCCCCTCCTATCGCGGGTAGTGTGTGGTTTGTTACAACAAAGGGCTGTAATACATTTGGGGATTTGTCCAGTTGAAGCATGAGCGTTCGATTGGTGAAATTTGAGTGGTGATCATATAGGAGGTTTGGCATGGAGGAATCAACAATATCGACGTCGCGAGAGTCGGTTGTTCCGAAACAGTTCGTTGTACCGTTCATTCTTGTAACGTCATTGTTTGCGTTATGGGGATTTGCGAACGACATCACTAATCCACTCGTTCGTGCCTTTAAAGAAATATTCCTTATTTCCAATGCACAAAGCAGCTTAGTGCAATGGGCCTTCTATGGTGGATATGCCACGATGGCGATTCCAGCAGCACTGCTTATTCGAAAAGTGTCGTACAAGTCTGGGATTATTATTGGGCTGCTTCTCTATGCAGTAGGTGCTGCGATGACTATTCCAGCAAGCTTGATGATGGAATTTAATGTCTTCCTTGTGGGTTTCTACATTCTGACGTTTGGCCTTGCTTTCTTGGAGACAACGGCCAATCCGTATATCCTCTCAATGGGGCCACGAAGTACTGCAACGCAAAGACTAAACCTGGCTCAAGCATTTAATCCAATTGGGTCTCTTACCGGCATGGTGGTGGCGAGCATGTTCATTCTCCCGGGGCTTGAAGTCTCACAATTTCGAGAGGCCGAGATTGCGAGACATCCAGAATATGCAACGATGCTGCCCAGTGATGTCGATAAACTCATAACCAAAGCAATGGAAGATTCTGCAACGGCGGAACCGCAGAAGTATGAGGCAATGGTCTCCCATGATTTAGCAGTTGTCAGGACCCCTTATGTAGTTATCGCTTTAGTCGTACTCGCTGTCCTGCTGCTTTTTGTTATTTCGAGGCTGCCGGACACAGGGCAGGAAGATGAAGAGATTCACGTTATGACGCTCGCTCAGAACCTGTTTACAAATTGGCAGTATGTCGGGGGTGTTATTGCACAAACTTTCTATGTTGGTGCACAGATAATGACTTGGACATTTGTTATTCACTATGGAATGACGCTTGTGGGATTAAGTGCTGCCCAAGCACAGAATTACAACATTCTTGCCATGGGTATTTTTCTTGCGAGTCGTTTTATCTGTACGTTCATACTGAAATACATGGCTCCCGGCTTGTTGCTTGGTGTACTCGCTGTGGGAGGTGGTCTGCTGACTGCCGGGGCAATCTTCCTGCAGGGGTTCACAGGTCTTTACTGTCTAGTCGGTGTGTCTGCTTGTATGTCGCTCATGTTTCCAACAATTTATGGAATTGCCCTGAACGGACTCAGCCCAAATGATGCGAAATTAGGATCAGCGGGTTTGATTTTTGCAATTGTTGGTGGTGCGTTTATGCCACGTTTACAAGGTGCAATAATTGATGGCGACGGCATGACCATCGCTGGTCAGATGCTTGAGCCAGTACGCCTCTCGTTTTTCCTTCCACTGAGTTGCTTTGTGGTGGTTGCAGTTTTTGGCTTTGCGGTTGCCTTGTTTTCTCCGAAGCCTGCCGTAGAGAGCTGATTGATGAGAGTTTTCATTGTTCAAGAATTTTTTTGATGAGAGAATATCCATGAGTACAGTCCCCACAATTTGGAATGGTGTCCTCCCGAGAATTGGTATTCGGCCAACAATTGATGGCCGACTTGGTGGAGTTCGTGAATCGTTGGAAGACCAGACGATGAATCTGGCCAGCCGTGTAGCAGAATTGGTGTCCAGTGAGCTGCGCTATCCAAATGGTGCACCAGTAGACTGCGTCATAGCGGAAACATGCATCGGTGGAGTTGCTGAGGCCAGTGCGTGTGATGACTTGTTTCGTCGAGAAAACGTAGGAGTCTCACTGACGGTAACACCCTGTTGGTGCTACGGAAGTGAGACCATGGACATGGATCCGTTACGGCCGAAGGCAGTATTTGGATTCAATGGTACCGAACGTCCGGGTGCTGTGTATCTCGCTGCAGTACTTGCAGGACACAGCCAGAAGGGTATTCCCGCATTTGGGATATATGGTCGAGACGTACAGGACGCTGGTGACGCTCATATGCCCGCTGATGTGCGGAGTAAAATCCTCGATTTTGCCCGATGTGGTCTTGCCGCTGCGTTGATGAGGGGCAAAGCCTATTTATCGATGGGCGGTACTTCGATGGGCATTGCTGGCTCAATGGTTGACTATGCGTTTTGGGAAAAATGGTTCGGCATGCGAGTTGAAGACATCGACATGACCGAGTTTGTCGGGCGCATGAACAAAGGGCAGTTTGATCATGATGAGTGCGAGGAGGCTCTTGCCTGGGTGAAAGAAAATTGCCCGGAGGGTGATGACTACAATAGCGACGAAACGAAACGATCCCGCGAGCATCTTGATTCGGAGTGGTCCGACTCCGTAAAAATGTGTTTGATTGCTCGTGATTTGATGGTTGGCAACAAGCGACTTGCTGAGATGGGGCTCCAGGAACAGGCACAGGGACACGGTGCAATTGCCGCTGGGTTTCAGGGCCAGCGACAATGGACCGATCATTTTCCGAATGGTGATTTTCTTGAAGCCATACTCAATACCTCTTTTGACTGGAATGGTAAGCGGGCACCCTATATCGTTGCCACCGAGAATGATGCTCTCAATGCAGCTACTATGCTGTGTGGGCACTTGCTTACCAACACCGCGCAAATTTTTGCTGATTTGCGTACGTATTGGAGTCCCGAGGCAGTTGCCGGAGCCTGTGAAGGCTATCAGTTAGAGGGGGCAGCAGCTGATGGCTTGCTCCATCTTATTAATTCTGGGCCGGCGGCACTTGATGGTACGGGGCAACAAATGGATCAAGACGGCACGCCGACAATGAAGCCGTTCTGGGAGATAACTGATGACGAAGCAACGAAGTGCCTTCAGGCAACAACCTGGCATCCATCGATCACAGAATACTTTCCTGGGGGTGGTCTGAGCACCCGGTATCGGACCCTCGGAGGCATGCCGGCAACCATGACTCGTATTAATTTGGTAGCAGGTCTCGGGCCAGCAATTCAGATTGCAGAGGGCTATACGGTTGAACTCCCCGAGTCAGTTCACGACGTTCTTGATCAGCGAACGAATCCAACATGGCCAACCACCTGGTTTGCCCCGACAATTACTGGGCGGGGCGCGTTTACTTCCACATATGAGGTCATGAATCATTGGGGTGCAAACCACTGTGTGATGACTGCCGGCCACGTCGGGCATTTGTTCATAACGTTGGCATCTATCCTCAGAATTCCCGTCTACATGCATAATGTGGCAGCTGATAGAGTGTTCCGGCCAAGTGCATGGAATGCTTTTGGTACTGATGGTCTTGAAGGAGCTGACTTTAGAGCCTGTGAGGCTTTTGGTCCTCTCTACGGTCGTGTGTAGAGAAGGTGTTGTATAAGTAGAGGTGGTATGAGTGTTTGTACTTTGTAAAGACACGGAAGCATTATGTCGACAACTCAAGATACTCTGTTAGAACTCTCACATTTTCTTGGTGAAGAGAAGCGACAGTTGGCTATTCTTGGTGAAGGAAACACATCGGCTCGGATTGACGAGCACACGTTTCTTGTCAAAGCGAGTGGTAGTTGCCTTCAGACACTCACGAGCGAGGATCTTGTTGCGTGCAGGTTTGATTCTCTTCTTCCCATGCTTGATCAAGATACGATGTCAGATCAGGTAATTGAAGACTTGCTTTTGGCGAGTCGAGTTGACGTATCAGCAAAAAAGCCGTCTGTCGAGACTCTGTTTCATGCGTATCTGTTGTCGCTGGAGGGTATCCATTTTGTTGGTCATACGCATAGTATCGCAGTGAATCAGATTCTCTGTTCACCACGTGCGAGTCAATTTGCAACACGAAAGCTTTTTCCTGATGAAATTGTGTGCTGTGGTGCTCGCTCGGTGCTTATTCCTTACACCGATCCTGGATTGTCGCTGTCCAAATCAATTCGTCTTGCGACCGATACGTATCTCGATGATTTTGGCTGTGCCCCTCGCGTAATTCTGCTTGAAAATCATGGCATTATCACTCTTGGCAAGACCTCGGGGGCTGTGAAAGCAGCGATGCTAATGGCTCACAAGGCTGCAGAAATTTTTGTGGGAGCAGCCGCATTGGGAGGGCCTACTTTTATGAGCGCTGAGGATGTTGACCGAATCTCAAATCGAACCGATGAGCATTATCGACAACGAGCATTGAAGCTTTAAGTGAGATGACGTAGGTGTCGGTCGTTCGGTGATAGTATGGCGATCGGTATGTTGAGTGTCATGTGTTCTCCCGATTGAGAGAAAGGATAGGGTGACTAAACTTCAGAGGATATTTAGTTCGATATGGGCCGTTCATTATTATGCCGGATGTGTAGTTTTACTCGGATGATACTCACCTCTGTTTTGCTGTATCTTAGGGGCATGAATACGATCTCTGCGTTTTTATAGAAGGGTTACTGAATGAGAATCAGCATTCTTGTTTTCGTGTCGGTCGCAATCTTTTCTATCAGTTTTATTCATGAAAGTAATGCTGTTGAGAGTGTCAATAATAAGCAGTCTATGGATGGTTTGTGGGGTGCACGTGTCATCAAGCTCAGGGCTGAAAATGCAAGCAGGGGGCAGCTCTTTGATCAGGGCAATTACGCAATGTTTATTCATTGGGGGCTGTACTCCCAGTTAGGCAATAAGGTAGATGGGAAAACCTATTACGGTATAGGCGAATGGATCATGAATCAGCGGATGGCTGGTATTCCTATTGCCGAGTACAAGGAACTTGCAAAGACATTCAATCCTGTCGATTTTGATGCAGATGCCATTGCAAAGCTCGCCCGTGATGCAGGGATGAAATATATAGTTATCACTGCCAAGCACCATGATGGCTTCGCCATGTATGAATCAAAGGCATGCGACTTTAATATTGTGGACGCAACTCCTTGGAGCAAAGATCCAATGAAGGATCTGGCAGCGGCTTGCCGTAATCAGGGGCTTGGTTTTGGGTTTTATTATTCCCACAATCAAGACTGGACGTTTCCGGGGGGCGGAAATGGTCCAAAAGTGGATGCGAATGGTAAGCCTGCAACCTTCGATGATTATTTTGAGAAGAAATGTCTGCCTCAGGTTAGGGAGATCACAACGCAATACGGTCCGATAGAAATTGTGTGGTTTGATACACCTGGAGCAATGCCGAAACACTATGTTGAAAAGCTTGTCGAAGTGGTACACCAAAACCAGCCTCGAGCACTCGTGTCTGGGCGTGCTGGCCATGGGCTTGGCGATTATCAGACGCTTGGTGATATGGAAGTGCCTATCGTTAATATTGATGGGCTATGGGAAAGCGTTGATACCACAAACGATTCGTGGGCATATGCGTGGTATGACGAAAACTGGAAATCACCAAAACAAATACTTGAACGTCTCATTGCCTGCGTTGCCAGAGGTGGCACATATATGTTGAATATAGGTCCGCGTGGCGACGGAAGTGTTTCTTTGCGATGTGCCGAATCGCTGCGTGCTGCTGGTGAGTGGATTGCTCGCTATCCACAGGTTGTGTACGACGTTGAAGGTTCGCCTTGGCAGCATGCAATGCCTTGGGGTGATGTGACCCGAAAAAATAAGACATTTTCCCTTTCAGTTTTTCATTGGCCAAAATCTGGTGAGCTCTATCTTCCAAATGTTCAGCAGGACGTTGAACGGGTGAAATTGTTACAAAGTAGTGGGTCCGTTGATCTTGTCTGCGAGCGTCGCGGTAAACACATAGTTATTCGTGTCCCGGCGAAAGCTCCAGAGGTGCTAGCGTCGGTCATTGAATTGAATTTCACTGAAATCCCAATAATTGATCCAGCTCTCACGATTGATCCTGAGGCAATTACAAGACTACCCGTGGAGTTTGCTGATGTCGGCGGATTAAAAAAGTCAGAGAAACGTTGGATGGAAAAGTTTGGTGAATGGAAACGGATTGTGCACGGCCATGGGTTTGATACTGAAGCTGAATTGTCTTGGGAAGTCGATGTTCTTATCCCTGGTGAATATCAGGTATCACTAAATTATGCTGGAGAAGGAAGGCTTGTTTGGCGGGTCGGTATTGATGGTGGAAAATCTATTCAAAACCAACAAAACTCTTCGCATAACTACCAGACGTTTCCGATTGGGTGGCTTAAATTTCGAGAGAGCGGCAGGCATCGGGTATTTGTCCAATGTCTCGAAGGAGACCTTGAACGGGCAAGCCTACATGCGATTCTTTTTGACCCAGTTCGTTAGTAGAAGTTTGTTTGGGTAGCTGTAGCATGTGGAAGGAGTCGTGGGCGAATTGGAGCACAAAAGTCGTGCTACGTTCCATTGTGCTGCCGCAACAAGCAGACCACTTTCTGTCGAAACACTGAAGTCCTTATTTGGTCTGACAGATAGTTCCTCGGAGGCCTGCTCGGACAGGTGAAAATGCATCTAATTGCATTTCAGTTGGTATGCCACACATTGAGTCAGAGACTAGGCGAGCTGTCCCCGTTGAGAGATGGAAGCCTGAACGGTAGTGACCAGTTGCCAACCATGCGTTGTCTGCTGAGGGTATTCGGCCGACGGTTGGTAGTCCATCAGGTGATCCCGGGCGCAGTCCAGCCCAAGAAGATACTGGTTCATTAGCTATGACATCGGGGAGAATTTCACCAGCTATTTTGTTTAATCGGTAAAGAGAAGAAGGTGTCGTTGATGTATCAAAGCCCGCATCCTCGATAGTTGATCCGATAAGAAGGTGTCCATCATCCCGTGGGATTATGTAGTCGAGGCCTGATCCAAAATTAATAATATGGCGGAGCATTCCGGGGTCTATCTTGTGCAATAAGATTTGCCCTCGCCATGGCTTCGTAGGCAAATTGATATCAAGTTTTTGAAGCAACTGTTCAGACCATGCTCCAGCTGCGACACAAAACTGATCAGCACAAATTGATCGTAGTGTCGATTTTTGATCTTTAGTATTGATTGCAACGATACGGCTTGAATCGAATTCAAAATTTTGCACGTGGTGGCCGTCAAGTATTTCGACTCCACGGGTTAAGCAAGCAGATCGTAATGCCGCAAGGTGTCGAGGAGGACGTACTTGCGTTTCATCGGGCAAATAAAATGCTCTGCGTATCTGCCGAGTGATAACGGTGCCGTGCAGGGCTGGTTCAATGTCACTTAGGTCTGTTGGTGAAAGGCTCTCGTGTTTCACTCGCAGGCGTTCCCACTTTTTTTCATCGGCCTGAATTTGAGATACTGTTTCTTCTGTTGTCGCGATGGCAAGGCTACCGCAGCGCCGGAAGCCATTGTCGATCCCAGTTTCTTCAAGAAGTGATTTCGTCCACTGTTCGTGGAGCCGATCACTATATTGCGTGAGCCGCTCTATGGGAGTTCCGTTGTAATCGGTAAGAGTGTCTCTTGGTTGAGCCGGAAAAATACCGGCCGCCGCCCAACTCGCACTTTTTCGCAACGTATCACGACTCACAACAGTTACAGAACGGCCTCGTCCAGCGAGTTCTCGAGCAATCGACAGTCCAATCACGCCACCCCCAACGATACAGCAGTTAGGCATTCGTCGGGACCTGGGGGCTATCTGCAATGTTGACCCATACATGGACGTGAGGCGCTCCGCGGAAATGCCAAACAAATGCCGGCCCCTCAAGTCGCCAATTGTCCCACACGCCATCATTGCCGAGATCTTTATCTTTGTAATAAACGAGACGACACGCATCAATTCCGCCCTGCGATGCTAAGCAGTGGTCGATTTCAGCTTGGTCACTCGGTCGGAATGGCTCAAGAAGAAGTTTGAGAACATTTCCAAGTTCTTTTTTTTGCTCATCAGCAAGGTCAGCAACAGACAACCCTGGCCGGTCTGTTTTGCCGTGAAATTGAATGGCACTTTCTTTGGGTGAGCGGCGAACAATCGATGCCTCTTGTTGGTGCCTGTCAAGCAACTCGTATACCTTATTTGCAGCGACTGCTTGTGGCCAGAAAACATTTCCGGGGTGTGTCGGTTCTTCATGAAAGTTGCCGGTATCGTGGCCATAGAAGATAGGTCCGCCAAAAGCAACGTGATCAGCAGAATCTCCATCACATCTTAAAGTCATATGCCGTCCGCTGAGCAGGAACTGGAAATTGCCACTGCCGGGCTCTCCAAGAAGCGCTACGCTTTGCGAATAACCAAACCCACCACAGTCGTCTTCCAATTGTTTATCAAACTGAGGTTGCCATTTTGGCGAGATAATGCCTTCAAAAATTTTCCGAATCATGCTCTGCTGCATTGTTGTAAAAAAATCACTTGCAATCTCTGGTTCACTTGCCTGCCAATTATTCGCGACTCGCGTACGCAGCAGTCCATACTTCGGGTGTTGGTAATTCCACGGGAAGCAAACTTGTTTCCGTTGGTCTGCTGTAAGTGAGGCATGAAGTTCTCCAGCGAGAGTTTCAGCCGTTGGAGACGAGGTTGCCTCTGTGGCGTAAATTCTGCACCAATCGGAACCTTGTAAAAGCGAAGTGGCACTTATGGCTGCTGATGTGTTTGCTAGAAAACGTCTTCGAGAAGTCGTTTTATTTTCGTGTGAAGATGGCATTTCAAGCGATTCCTTGTGACTTCTGTTTCATGTTGCTTCTGATGTGTACTCGTTTTAGCATTCATCCGTTTTAACGGATGTAAGGTTTTTTTGTTGCGGACAATGATTTCATCGTAGCACGCTTTTGTTCAGGAACAGAGTTTAATGGATTACCTCAATATTCTTCAATAACGTGTTTGGCAGTGGGAGCAGAAGAAAGTTGATCGTTGGGTTTGAATGACCCGTTTGATTTCATTCTTGCATTGAGAGCACTTGTATTTATTGCGGCCGTAGACTTTATGCAGGTGCTGGTATCGACCGGGGCGATTGTCAGCCGTCCTGTAGGTTTCATCACCAATTGAGGACCCTTCTTGTTCAATCGCGTGGTAGAGAATTTGTGAGCATGCTTTGACTATGCGTGCGCACGCCTCTTTGCTTAATCGATTACACCTTGTCCGTGGATCAATTTTCGCAGCGTACAGGATTTCTGAGGCGTAAATGTTACCAATGCCAGCAAGTACTTTCTGGTCGAGAAGCGCAACTTTGATGTGCCGTTTCGAATGATGAATCTTCACGTACAGTTCGGGTCCGCTGATAGTAAGGGCATCAGGACCAATCGCATGACTTCCTAAACGCGAAATAAAAGTGGATTTATTGATCAGGGTTATTGTGCCGAGCCCACGTCGATCCCAGAAGATCAGCGGTTGTTTGGAGTTTTTGAATTTTACTATCAGGCGAACATGAGTTTTTGTTGGAGGTGGAACTCGCAAAAGTAAGCCGGTCATTCGGGGTTCAAAAATAAGGAATAAACTGTCTTCTTGGTTTGCTGGTGTGACAGATAGCACCGCCCTTTTTCCGAGACGTTTGATATCTGTAATGCGAGCACCATGGAGTTTGGACGCAAGAATTTTTGGCCTTGGCTGAATTGGAGATGCCCGGCGGGTGTATCTAGGAAAGTGTGTGGTCTGAATGATTTCACCTTGGAAACAGGCGATTCCGCGACACATTGTTTCAACTTCCGGTAGTTCTGGCATCGTAGGAGCTTTTGGAGCGGTGGGGATGGATTCCCCTTAGGCCGAAAAACGGTAGGTCGAAAAACGAAGAAGGAGGCTACAATTTATTCAGCTTTGAGGATTCGCTTTGAGTATTCTTTGAGTGACGTTAAATAATAGACGATATGTGGCAAAAGGCTTTGTCCAAACATTTGGAGTTTCGAATGTCTCGTGTTCAAGCTGAATCTGTTGATCAAAAACTTTCCGCTGTGCCTGACAACTTTGGTCGTTTTGGCCGGTTTGGTGGTCGGTATGTGCCGGAAACACTCTCTGCAGCACTGAATCAACTAGAGAAAGCGTATGATGATGCGATTATCGATCCTGAATTTGTGAGTGAACTTGAAGAACTCTTTGGAGCTTTCGTCGGTCGACCGACACCCCTACTTTTTGCGGAAAGGCTTACCGAGAAGGCAGGAGGCGCCCAGATTTACTTCAAGCGTGAAGATCTGAGTCACACAGGGGCTCACAAGATTAACAACACGCTTGGTCAGGCCCTGCTAGCCATGCGAATGGGTAAGAAACGGATTATTGCCGAGACTGGAGCGGGGCAGCACGGCGTGGCGACCGCAACAGCATGTGCCCGATTTGGACTTGAGTGTATCGTCTACATGGGTGCAGAAGATGTTCGTCGCCAGTCCCCAAACGTTCGGACGATGAAATTAATGGGCGCTGAGGTTCGCCCTGTCGAAAGTGGGTCTCGCACGCTACGAGATGCAATTAATGAAGCGATGCGAGACTGGATGGCCACGGTAGAAACAACGCACTACATTATTGGATCCGTAGTTGGTCCTCATCCGTTTCCACGTATTGTCCGTGATTTCCAATCAGTCATAGGGCGTGAGACAATAGAGTGTTGCAATAAACTATTCGGGAGACTTCCTGATACTGTGGTGGCGTGTGTGGGTGGTGGCAGCAATGCTGCTGGAATGTTCTATCCCTTTGTTGATTTCCCAGATGTTCGTCTCGTTGGTATCGAGGCAGGAGGTCGGTCGAGTAATGAGGGGGAACATGCCGCGCCACTGACGTATGGTACTCCAGGAATTCTTCACGGCAGTTTGAGTTACGTGTTGCAAGATCTCGATGGGCAGACTGCTGATGTTCATTCAGTTTCCGCAGGTCTTGATTACCCCGGAGTGGGTCCGGAGCATAGTTATTGGCGGGATTCTGGTCGGGTTGACTACACAAGTGTGACTGATGCCGCAGCGCTTGATGCCTTCGATATGGTAGCCCAGCAAGAGGGAGTTCTTCCTGCATTGGAAACATCACACGCATTGGCGTGGGCGGTTGAGGCTGCATCAGAAATGAGCCCTGAGGAAATCCTTGTAGTCTGTATGTCGGGTCGAGGTGATAAAGATGCTGCTGAAATAGCGAGGCTGCGCGGGCAGGAATAATTCATTGACCACGCTGTGTTGATGCGATTTGTGTGGGCAGCCTTCAAAAAGAAAAGATACATGTTGAATGAGCCACAAAGACGGTAAGAAACAAACGGGCATCGAACGCCTTGAAAATGCTTTTGCGGTATGTAAGGCCGAAGGACGGCGTGCCGTATCGCCTTTTATTACTGCCGGTGATCCAGATAGTGAAACAACAGTTGCTATTTTAAAATCGATTTCTACAGCAGGAGCAACGTGTTGCGAGCTTGGTGTGCCGTACAGTGATCCAATTGCGGATGGCGCGGTAATTCAATCCTCATACACACGCGCCTTGAATGCTGGAATGAATTTAGAAAAAATGTTTAGTATTGTTTCTGAAATTCGTGAAGCATGCGAAATGCCCTTGCTGGCAATGGCAAGTTATTCCCTTATATTTCGAAGCGGAATTGAAGCATTCGTAAAGCGAGGTGAGTCCAGTGGTCTCGCAGGGTTCGTTGTGCCAGACTTACCTTTAGAGGAGTCTGATGAACTTGATGAGCAGTGTCGGCGATCCGGTCTGGCTCTCGTCCGACTCGTCACGCCAACAACACCACCGGAGCGTGCTCGAGAAATTGCTAAGCGATCGACAGGGTTTCTCTACTGCGTTTCTGTTGCTGGGGTGACAGGAGAACGTACGGCCCTGCCAGATGGCCTTATTGACCGCATCAAGTGGTTGCGTAAAGAGTCAAATGTTCCAATCTTAGTTGGGTTTGGGATATCAAGTGCTGATCAAGCCAGAGAGGTTGCTACTGTGGCTGACGGTGTCATTGTCGGGTCTGCCGTTGTCCGTTGTCTCGAAGAAGCCAGAGATGCTGAAACAATGGCTAGCGCTGCGGGCAGTTTTGTGCAGGAACTTGTTAAATCGTGCCAGGTTTGCTGAATCTGAGACTTTTAATCGTGTACAAGTGCTCCCAAGACTTGAGCGGGCCATGGTGGATCATATGCACACGTTGCGATTGGGCACCCTGCTCTTGTAAGAGCGGCTAACGCCTCTTCGATTGGTCCACGGTGAGTAGCCAAATCACACAATAAGTAATCCTCGTCGATGATCGTACTCGAAACAGTGAGATGTCCGAGTATTCTGGCTGCCAGTACAGCGGATGATGGACATTTAAGACGAATTCGCCACGCAGTGACATCCGTAAATAGTTCGGGCTTAAAACGATCTCCTGAGATTTTTCGTCCGTCCTTCATTACGATCAGGTCTGTGAAGTTCTCGGAGATATTCGCATCATTAAAAGCTGCAAGAATAATCCGCCCTGTAATCTGTGAATTTGAAACGAGTTGCTCAACTATCCGATAGCCAGCAGGATCAAGACCACTGTAAGGATTGTCGAATAACAAGATCGAAGGCTCGCAGAGTAATGCTCTTGCGATAAGCAGTCGCTTGCTCTGGCCAGAGGAGAGCGTGTCAATTCGGTGTCCATACAAATTTTGTAGAGCAACCTCTTCAAGAGATCGACTTACGGCATCACTTATTTGATTTCTTCGAAGCCCGAAACTCGATGCGAATAACTCAAGGCATTCGTCAACTCGAATCATTGGCCATGTCGGTATACTGTCGGGTACATATCCAATGGCGCGCTGAACTGATTGTGAGTCCGTCGTCGATCCAAGGTCGGGGAGAGAGAACGTTCCAGAATGAATAGGTAGGAGCGTGGCAAGAGTCTCGAGGAGTGTAGTCTTCCCAGATCCTGACGGGCCAATGACTGCTACAGATTGGCCCGGATGAATCGTGTGGGTGAATTGGTCCAACGCAATGACGCCATGTCGTTGGACAGAAACTCGTTCAAGCGAAATCATTGCTCCCCTATGATTGTCGAACCATGATCCTTGAGTCGTTCGGTTGTCATGTCGATTGCAACAATCAGCCCCTTTGCCTTATTCAATGTTTCTTCAAATTCTTTCTCCGGCAGGCTGTCGGCAACAATTCCGGCTCCTGATTGAATGTAAGCCTTGCCTTTGGCGAGTACAATGGTGCGAAGTGCGATACAGGTGTCCATAGTGCCACTGAAATCGATATAGCCTACAGCGCCAGCATAAGGGCCCCGTTTATTTGGCTCGAGTTCATCAATGATTTCCATTGCCCGGATTTTGGGTGCACCTGATACCGTACCAGCCGGCAAGCATGCACGAAGTGAGTCAAAGGCAGTTGTCTGAGGTTTGAGTTTGCCGCAGACATTACTGGTTATATGCATGACATGGCTGTACCGTTCAATAGCCATGACATCCGAAAGTTCCACAGAACCAACCTCTGATACGCGCCCCACATCATTGCGGCCGAGGTCAATAAGCATTACGTGTTCGGCACGTTCTTTCGGGTCTGCTAGAAGCCCAGCGGCTAATTCGGCATCTTCTTCCGGGGTGTCGCCGCGAGGACGCGTGCCTGCTAATGGTCGTACAGTGACTGTTTGATCGACGACTCGCACCATAATCTCTGGTGAACTTCCAACAAGTGTTGCGTTGGGGGTGCGGAGGCAGAACATGAACGGACTGGGGTTCACGACACGGAGTGTCCGATAAAGTTCGAGCGGTGACGCGTCAAAGGGTACCGACAGTCGCCGGCTTAGTACGACTTGGAAAATGTCACCAGCGTGAATATAGGCAATTGCTTGTTTAGCAGCTTCTAAAAAATCTTGACGGCTTCGGTTCGCGGTGACATTTGTTTTTGTTGAAGGTTTTGAAGAACTGATGTCATTTAGGGGTGGCCAGCCACAATTATGGTTGAGTTTGTCAATTGTCTCGTCGACACGTTGCTTCGCTGTTTCATAAGATGCCCGAATGGCTTCAGCTGATTTGTCCGATATTTTTGCTAAAGCAACAATATCAATAGATTTCGAGACATGGTCAAAAACTACGAGTCGATCGTAGAGTGCGAAATAGATATCAGGTAAGCCCAGGTCGTCATGGGGTATGTTCGGAAGATGCTCGGCGTAACGAATTGCATCGTAGGCTGCGTAACCAATAGCGCCACTTGTAAACGGTGGTAATTCATTCAGGCGGGCAGGTCTAAATTCTGCCATTCGTTTTTCGAGTTCAGCTAATGGATCCGTAACATGAATAGTTTCAGTTAGTTGTCCCTGCCTTCGAATGGTTACATCGGAGCCGTGTGCTTCGAACTGAAGAAATGGTTCAGACCCGAGAAAACTGTATCGCCCAACTTTTTCACCCCCAATGACACTCTCGAAGAGGCAGCCGTCTGATCCAGTGTCAATTCGGGCAAAAGCTGATAGTGGCGTGAGGGCGTCAGCAAAAATTCGGCGGTAGACGGGAACAAGAGTTTCTTCTTGTGCTAACTGAGAAAATTGCTTGAAGTTGGGGAAGTGATTCATGAGGCTTGCAGGGAACGTGGTTCTGCTTCAGTTTCCAAATTGTAATTAGAAAGTTCTTGCTATTTGGAACTATGGGTCAGCAGGAGTCAATGGGGAGGACCGTCTCTTCAAAGCGAAAGCAGTGAAGTTGAATTAGATCATTTTCATGCAAAAAATCTCTGAATGTCCTCAGCTTTCGTTTATTTGCTGGAGATGAAACTGTGTCAATCCCTCTTCGTAGGCTGCGTTTTGTTGAAAAAATGTGCTTGAGGACAACCTGCTTTACAGAGCCATTTCAATGGGATTATAGACAAAATACAGATTTTCATAGCACTGTCGCTTATCCACTCATGGTAATTTTCGATTGTATTTTCAGAAGTGTTAGTGTGCTTTCATGTCAGTACAGGTACTATTATCTACAAGGGTGTCAACAGAATTGACTCTGCCTGAGGATGTTAGCTGATATCCTTAGCTGCAACGCCTCTGGGGTATATAAGGAATGACGATATGCAATGTCAGCAGTGCGATAAACAGGCGATGTTTCACATCACAGAGTTAGAGACAGGCGATGTCCGGGAACTTCATCTGTGTGAGGATCATGCACGCGTGTACTTAAATCAGGCTGAAGCAGATTCACAGCCAGAAGACTCCGATGATGAAAGTGGTTCCATTGGTGTTGGACAGACGGCGAAAGAATTATCCGAAATTGATCAAAAAGTTTGTGACATGTGTGGCATCACATTTTTTGAGTTTCGTAACCAAGGAAGACTCGGCTGTCCGCACGATTACGTTCAATTCGAAGAAGAGTTGGAGCCCTTGATAGCCAACATTCACGGTGATGTGAAACACACAGGATGTCGCCCTAATAGGGATAAGTCGGCAGAAGATCAATCTGTTTTGCCGGAGTCAACTGAAGAGCTTACAAGTGTCATTGGCATGAGGAAAGAAATTCGTGAGGCTGTCGAGGGTGAAGATTATGAAGTAGCTGGAAAACTACGAGATGATATTAAAAAAATTCTTCATCAATGGCAGGCAGAGGAGACTAAGCAATAATGGTTTCATTTTTTTCTTGTATCGGCTTGTGTATATTTCTTAGCAAGCACAAAGCGTTCCCTCGTTGAGTCTCGTCGTTTCGCAGCAAGATTTTTCAACAAAATAGAACTCAGTAACATCTATGAAATTTGAAGTGTTAAAGTCATCTGTTGGTGAGTGGCTGAAGGGAACCGGACCAGAATCAGACATTGTCATGAGCAGCCGTGTGCGGCTTGCACGTAACCTTGCACACTATCCGTTTGTTGGTCGGGCTTCAGAGTCGGAAAGAAGTGAGGTTGAAGAGTTTCTCCGTTCAAGGCTTAGTAAAACATCCGTTGGCTCGCGTCTGGAATATATGAATCTCGGTGGCCTCGAGGACCTTGATCGCCAATTTCTGGTTGAGCGTCAGTTAATAAGTCGGGAGCACGCCGATGCTACTGGCGCGCGTGGCGTGGCGATTGACTCTGCGGAGCAGGTAAGCCTCATGATCAATGAGGAGGATCATCTCCGGATACAGTGCCTGCATAGCGGCTTAGATCTGCAAGCGGTGTGGGACCAGATTCGTAGTGTAGACGAAGAAATTGAGGCAGTGGTTCCCTATGCATTCCATGAACGATGGGGATATTTGACGGCATGTCCAACAAACGTAGGTACTGGAATACGAGTGAGCGTTATGCTCCATCTCCCAGCATTAGTAATCACACGACAGATCGATAAGGTTTTCCGAAGTCTGCACAAAATCTCTTTGGCTGTTCGAGGTCTTTATGGAGAGGGATCACAGGCATTTGGGGATTTTTATCAGATATCGAATCAGATCACTCTTGGTCGCTCAGAAAGTGAGCTGATTAATCAAGTGGCTGATGTTGTCCCTGTGCTGATTGATTATGAACGGCGTGCCCGAGAATTTCTCCTAGAGGAGACTGAGCGGAATGTACATGATCAAGTTAGCCGTGCCTTTGGAATTCTTAGAACAGCTCAAACGATTAGTGCTGAGGAAACAATGCAGCTACTTTCACGTGTTCGCATGGGAGTTTTGCTTGGTCTTGTCGATGATCTCCATGTATCCGACGTGAATAAATTACTCGTCCGCACTCAGCCAGCACATCTTCAGAAAATGAAAGGTATCGATCTAGATACAAAAGACCGAAATATTGAAAGAGCACGTTTTCTTCGGTCTTATTTTGAATCAGGTTCCTCGGGTGAGAATTAGAGCTCTTCAGATCTGCAGAGTTATTTACTGAAGTTTTTGATCGAAGAATATCCTAAGGGTTTATTTTTTTGGCTAGTTTTTCCCGTAGAGCCTTGACAACTGCAGGAGGAACAAATTTTCCTAACGCGATATCGTTTGCGAGCGGGGTGATCTGCTTCAGTAGTGATGACGAGATATGAGAATACTGAGCATCAGCCATAAGAAAAACGGTCTCGATTTCTGAATCGAGCATTCGATTCGCTAGAGTCATTGTAAATTCAGATTCAATGTCAGTTAAAGAACGAACACCGCGTAAAACTACGTGTGCTTCTTGCTCGCGGACAAATGTCACGGACAACCCTTGAAACCGGCGAACGGTAACATTGTTCAAATGGGAAACAGCCGCTTCCACAAGATCAACCCGCTCTTTCTGGTCGAAAAGAGGTTGCTTGTCGGGGTTGATACCTACTCCGACGACGATATGCGTGAAAATACGGCTCGCCCGTTCAATTACATCAAGATGACCAAGCGTAATTGGGTCGAATGATCCCGTGTAAACAGCGATTTGACCATTATGAGTTGACACGAACACTGACTCCGAACAATTTCTCATTTACAAACAATAAAGATCCTGTTGGATCTCCGTGGAGGACCAAGTATGGTATCTCAGAGAGAAATCTCAAATAGATTGATTTGTAGCACCTGAATTTTCCGGTAACTTTTTGGAGGGTCTTACGGCGTGTCGAAGTCTGTTTCGTTTGCCGGTATGGTCGTTTCGGGGATCGTAAGTATCCTCTTTATGGCAGATTTGGCTGTCGCAATTCCGTTCAGTCGAGTGAGCGTGCTCGCTGATATTGGTTTTATTTTAAGCAGTGCAATACTTGCATATTTGAGTTGGTCCGCATTGATGAGCAGGGCCGAAGAGTAGCCATCGCTTGCTTTCGGTTATTCAAGCGGCTTTGAGTATCGAAGCAGTCCTCTCCCGTGAGCTACTTTTTGATAAAAAGGTTGGGAGCTGATCAAGACCTATAACAGTAGTCATTTTTTTAGAGATGAGATTTTGAAGACGCCGGGTAGCTTTCATAAATTTCTTATGGTCATAGGTTCCATTTTTTGATCCAGTATCCAGAACCCGAAGAGTTCCATCGTGGGGTCGCTCATACAGGAAAGATGTGAAAAATCCTCGAGCGAATAATCGCTGCTTTGGGTTGGCACGTGCCACCTCCCAAAGTCCCCACTGGACGTTCCGGCAAGGCCACCCAGTTGGTGTCGGTCGCCGCAGAGACGCTGATAAGGTGGAATTTGTTGACTGTGTAAGTATGACTGAGATTCCTTCATCGATTAAAAGATCATAGTGGCTATCTTGGTTGGGCTTTGAGATAACCACAGCTTTCATTGCTGGGAAACTGTTTCGTGCCGAACGTAATTTCATACGAAGCCTGTGTTTCACACAGAGGTCATCTGAATCTAGCTCGAGGCACACAGTTCCGGTATTCTGAGGCATGTTGTCGAAATCGGCTAATGTTCCATACCAAGAGATTGGTAGCGTCGAGATTGGTAGCGTCAGCCCCTGCATATTGCGGGCGTTGGCCATCGTTGTATTCCCATGTGGTAGGGGTGTGCAGACAATGTGTATGTTTGACAAACTTTGGTAATGCACACTGATTCTCCGATGCGATTCCGAAACACAATGAAATGTGGCTAAGCAGCAAATGCCCTCGCGCACAGCATGAGTTAGGGTGACAAATCCCTATTCCCAACATTGTCGATTACACTCGTATCGACGCTGAAAACGAATCCCTTCAGCGATTTACACTTTTGCGGCTTATTCGGCCGGCATTGTTTTCCTTGCCGGAAATTCTTGACACCCTGAGTCTTTTGAATGGTGGCTTTGCCAAGATACTATTGAGTCTAAAAGTGACTCCATTGTGGGCTCGCGCGCCTCCACTGTCGCTGGGTAACCAAGTTGGATCAGCGTTGAGGATGTGATAGGTGAAATACTCGCAATTTTCCAAGAACGAAGTTGATTTCCGAAGATACTTACAGCAGTTTCTGCAATAAAAGAACTCGTGAGTAGGATCCACGTGATCGGAAACTGTTCGATCATTCGAATAGTTGTGCGTCGATCAGTTGTCGTTGGTTGGCTCTTGTAAGCAGCCACCTGCCGAACTTCATGGCCTGCCGCTATGAGTTCCTTGCGTAATACATCACGACCCCGCTCAGCTTGGATAAGAAGAAATCGCTTCTTTTCACGATCCTGGTTGAATGCTGCTACAAATCCCTCGGAGAGCCATCTGTCAGGAATTAAGTCGCAGACCAAACCATGATTCTCAAGGGCAGTTGCAGTAGCAGGACCAATAGCAGCAATTTGCGCAGTTCCCAACGCTCTCGGATCCCGATGAAGAAGTCGGAGTTGCCTGCAAAAGTGGTCAACACCGTTGGCACTCGTGAATACGATCCAGTCAAAAGACCATGCATCAGTGATAGCACTGATTAGTTCTTGCGTATTTGTAGCTGGAACAATTTCGATTAATGGCAGGTGCATTGCCTCACCACCCCGTTGCGTAACATCAGCAATAACTGAATCAGCTTGACCTGCTGGGCGAGTAACTAGGATTCGGCATCCTTGCAGCGGTCTCTTGTCGTCGTCATGGTGTGGGTTGCACAGTGGCGTTTCACCAATCACGGCAACTGCTGGTGAAGGAAGTCGAGCAACATCGATATCAGCGGCACATGAACTGAGTGTAGTTTCGATAATACGCTGGTCTGGCCAGCTACAACGGCTTACAAAAGTGACTGGTGTATCAGGTGCTCTACCCGCTTTCAGAAGAGCATTAGACCAGTGTTGTACCTGGTCAACTCCCATATAGATCACAACAGTTCCTTCTTGAATTGCAAGCTTGTCATAATCAATTGTGTCTTGCTTTTCTTTCGCTTCGTGGCCAGTGACGATGGTGAGGCTCGATGAAATATTTCGTGATGTGAGAGGTGTGCCTGCCGCTGCAGCCGCCGCAGTTGCGGATGTAATACCAGGAATGATTTCGAAGGAGATAGAATATTTGTTGAGGGGCTCAATTTCTTCTCGAAGCCTCGCAAAAATTGTAGGATCACCTCCTTTAAGGCGGACAACATTTCGGCTGTCTGTTGCGTGTTGAGCAAGACATTTTCCGATTATTTGGCCAACATCTTTACCCGTAGACCCATCAAGAATTTCCGCTAGTGAGATTTTCTGTGCGTCAGGTTGAATCAGATTAAGGACAGCCGGAGAAACGAGCTGGTCGTAGATTACGACGTTGGCCTGCTCGAGTGCTCGAGTAGCACGAACAGTCAGAAGGTCGGGCTGGCCGGGGCCGGCACCTACAAAGATGACATGCCCATTGCACGTAGTGCTGCCAGGCTCTTTTCCAAGAGGCGAGTAAGTAACGTGACCGTTTGAAGTAAGGAGGCTTTTCATCAAACACCTTGAATTTTCCCTTTCAGCATAACGAAGCAACTCAAGGGAGTGTGCAAATTGTTGCAATTATCTCATCAAATAGGTCGTAATCAGGTATCCTTAAAGAACTTAAATGCGTCGAATCTTATTTGAAAGCTGGTTGTTGGGTGACGTCTTTGTTTAGGCTATCAGTAAGTTTTGTTAAGATTTAACAATAGGGGCTTTGTCGTATTCTCTGTGTAATTGTAGGAAGCATGTCAGGAAAAACTGAAGAAACACAAGCAGTCGGAACTCAGAAGGATGTCGGGGGCCTATCTCCGCCATCACCGGCCGAACGTAGCCGACTCACAAAATGCTTCACCACAGGGTCGGATAACCTGCGAAAAGGTAATTATGACTATGCGATTGAGTTATTTGGGAGTTGCGTCACGGGAGATCCAGGAAGTCCAATTTATCTACAACGATTCTTGGAAGCCTTATCCAAAAAGTATAAGGGAAAGAAAAAAGGTGGGCTCGCGTCTCTGCTTTCTGCTGGCAGTCGGGGTAGCCTGAAGCGTCTCCTCGCCAGTGGAAAGACAAGAGAAGCTATCAAGACAGGCCTTGACGTTCTTAAGAAGGATCCGTTTGACACTGCATGTATCCTGAGTTTAGCGGAGGCCTGTGGTTCAGTAAATTATCTGGATACGCAGGGGCTTTTTCTACGTCAAGCCCTTGACGTAGCGCCAAAAGACATTGCAGTAAACAAGCACTGTGCGAATTATAAGGAACGCCTCGGTGAGTACGATCAAGCAATATCCTGCTGGCAGCGGCTTGCAGGAACCAAAAGTGTGCGGGAAGAAGCTGAGCAAGAGATTGCACGACTCAGTGTAGAAAAAACGCTAAGAAAACAAGCAGATCGTGGAGTAAGTGCTAAAGAAGACAATGGTGTAACACCATTGCAGCAACTGCAGAAAAAATTAGCCACGTCACCGACTGATTATGAGACTGCCTTTGAGTTAGCCGATTTACTCGAACGAGAAGCTTCCATTGAAGAAGCCGAAAAAGTGCTTGTAGACGCCTTGGCGGCATCAGGAAATGACTTAAAAGTTCAAGAGCATCTTGAAGACAGACAAATTCGATGGTCAAAACGTAGAGTTATGCTTGCAGAAAAACAGGTGCAAATTTCAGACAATGAAGCAACTAGGGAAACATTAGATCGCTTAAGAACAGCTCTCGTAAAACAAGAAATTGATATCTTTGCTGCAAGAGTAGAAAGATATCCAGATAATGTAAGTTGGAAGTTTGAGCTTGCTATACGACTAAAAACTGCTGGAAGCCCTGCTGAAGCAATTAAATATTTTCAGGCGGTGCAGGTCGACTCACGTCGCCGCGGGGCGGTAGCTCTTGAACTAGGGGAGTGTTTTCAGAAAATTAAGCAGTATCCACTGGCCATGAGGAATTATCAGACGGCAGTAGAAAGCTTGGGAGAGCGAGAGATTGATTTGCGGAAAAGAGCTTTATACCGAGCAGGGGTTTTAGCTGCGGCTTTGAAAGATAGGGACGCAGCCTTGAAATTTCTTTCAAATCTTGCTGAGATTGATTTTGGGTATCGCGATGTGGCACAGCGTCTCGAAAAATTGAATTCAGAAGATGCTTGAAGGATCAGTTTTTAGTGTGCGAATTCCGGAAACCCTCTGATTGGGCTTGTTTTGTCTGGGCACTGGCGGAATTACGTTCTGTCGGTTATTTTTAGGGTTCAAATAAACCATTGAGATCCTGCTCCTAATCAAGTCGAGGAATGACAGACATGCCTCATTCGGCAAGTGCAAAAAAACGATTGCGTCAAAATGTAAGAAGCCGCGATCGCAATAGGGCTGTGAAGTCAGAAATGAAAACAGCAATTCGTAAAGTGCTTGAGGCAATCTCCGAGAAAGATGTTGATGCAGCCAAGAGTCTATTTCACTCTGTTGCCAAGAAGGCTGACCGAGCAGCGACAGCGAAGACAATTCATAAAAATAAAGCAGCCAGAATCAAGTCGAGACTCTGTGCTCGAATTGTGGCCGCACAGTCAGCGACAGACTGAAGACAGGCCGCGGTGCTGAGCGAGGCCAGATGATTATCAAATCATCGTACCCCAGTCAACATGTTGACTGTCAAACACAGGTCCTTCGATACACGTTCTTTGGTAGTCCCAGTTGCCTTCCTGATCGATAATGGGTGCAACGCAACTGAAGCAAATCCCAATTCCACAGGCCATTGGTGTCTCTAGTGAGACTTGGCACTTGAACGAGCGGTCTGCTGTCCATTTTGCGACAGCGGCCATCATTCCTTCAGGTCCGCAGCATGCGATGGCAGGCTGTGCAGTTGCCTCGAACGCATTTTCTGTATCCATGCTATCAAGAAGATCGATAACCGTGCCATGAAAGCCCTTTGATCCATCAAGTGTCGCTAGGCTAACTTGCATGCCGTGATTCACAAAGTCTTCAGTGTGTCCGAATAACTTGGCGTGTCGTGCGCCCCAGCAGAACGTGACATGGCCGGAAGGAACTTTAGCTAAGAAATCACGGCCTAGCATGAGAAGCGCAGTCTGTCCGATACCACCAGCCACAAGAACAAGATGCTTCACAGCAGGAGTTTCAAAACCGTTACCAAGAGGCCCCCAGAGCGAGATACAGTCACCTGGACGCAACTTCGTTAAGGCAGTTGTAAATTTACCACCGACTGCATAAACGAAATCAACAAATTTTTGATTCCTCCGGCCAGTCGGTGACGGTGTTGGCTGCCAGTGGTCAATTTTTTGGTCATCCCCGAACACGTCATACACAGCGAGAGGTCGGGCAAGAAGTGGGTCGTTCTGATTGGCGAGACGGACCATTGCAAATTGCCCCGGGCAAGCCGTCTTGGCAAGGTGGGGGCAGTCAATACGAATCCGCCATGTCGCTTCAGCAATTTGCTCGTGAGCAATGATTTCAGCTTGCTGATAGACGGTTGTGCATGAGGGGCTCGGAGGTGAAAGGTTCATAGTGCTTTTGTTACCTGATGTAGAAACTCTACCAACATCCTTTTTCATTTAAACACTGCTCTAGCGAGACCGTTTTCTCCATGAAGAGGCTTTCCCGGGGCGTTTGGGTCGTCGTTTGACGGCTTGCCCACCAGGCCGCGGCCCTGCTGGGGTATTAAAATTGTCACGGTTTGTTCGTGACCTACCGCCGTATGTTCTTTTGGGGGCATTTGTTCGTGGTTTTTGAGCGCGATTTTCACCTACTGCAGCGGTGGCAGCCTGCCGCAACTTCTCAATTTCTTCCCAGCTAAGTTTCCGCCATTGACCAGGAAGAAGATTTCCAAGGGTCAGGTCACCGACTGCTATCCGTTTGAGTTGTTGTACTTTATGACCTAGAGATGCCAGCATTCTTCGAATCTCTCGATTGCGTCCTTCGTCAAGAACCATCTCAAGGACGGTGCTTTGCTTGTGCTGAGAACGGACAGAGACTCTCTTGGCTTGCACGGTCGCCTCTGCGAGGCTGACGCCCTGCCGGAGTGATTCAACAGTCTCTGCTGTTGGGATGCCTGCAATTTGAACCAGGTATTTTTTTTCAACACCATATCTTGGATGAGTGAGAAGATTTCCAAGGTCACCATCATTCGTAACAAGAATAAGGCCCTCACTTGCTCGATCAAGCCGCCCTATGGGAAATAACCGTTGATCTGCCGGAACAAGGTCAATCACTCGTGGACGACCAGATGGGTCGTAGTTCGTTGTCACAACACCAACCGGCTTGTTCAGTAGATATACAGAACGACGAGGGTTGGGTAGTCGTTCACCATCGACACGGATTTGTTGTCGGACTGGATCCACTTTTGATCCAAGGGTCGTAACAATCTCACGATCAACCTCTACCCGGCCTGACGTAATGAGTTCTTCGCATGAGCGGCGGCTACCAAGGCCAGCAGCAGCAAGAACTTTTTGAAGCCGTTCAAGACCGTCGTCGACACCACCAGAATTTCGGTGTATCGAATGTCGGGCATAATTTGCTCCTGACCGAGGAGATGGCTTTCGTGCCAAGGGGCTACTGTGGGTCTGCCTTGCGGCTTTCGATGGACGTCGGGGTGGTTGAGGCACAGGAGAAATTTCCAGAGGAATTAATATTCCTCAAGGATACAGCATTCAGCTACCGAACGGGTGCCCACCAACGAGATCGTGTAACTTCTGGCACTGGATCGGCAAAATCACGAGGGCGAGCCCCATCCATGAGGGGCAATCTCAAAACAGATGGCGCGATATCATCTTGTAAATATGGGTCAAAACGGACCGCTCGACGCTGCTGTTGTTTCGCCGGACCTGGCTGAGTCCAGTCCGGCCGTCCCAGTGCGGCACAGCCGGTACACGCAAAACCACAAATTATCACCATCGCTCGTGCAAGATGCATTTTGCTTACTCCAGAACAGTCACAGACGCAAAGCAGATCGATACGAAGTCTAGGGACGCTCCTCGGTTTTCCAAAGGTCGAAAATAAGAGGATTTTAGGTGACTTCACTAATTTTTAGGTTTCGGTTGCTCGTGGGACGGTAATTCGGAGCAGATGTGGATTCTCTTGGCCGATCGAGAGGCATGACAGACTTTGTGGTTGAAGGCTCGCTGGAAAAAGAGCACAGTCGCCTCTTGTCAGTGTTGGGAGATTCCAGTCAGAAGAAAATCGTACCTCACCAGATAATACTGCAATAATTTCGCAGCAATTGCCGTTTGTGGACCAGGTTGAGGACGGACGCACGTCGTCGAAGTAGAAATAGGAGCTTTCAACAAGACGGTGAACAACCGGGTCTGTTGTTAATTTTTTTTTCGCAAGAGTGACTGGGCCCGTAAAGCGTGTTGCCGCAAGTCCTTCGTTGAGGTGAAGCGCCCTTGGTTTATTGTGTTTATCAATTCGGTTCCAGTCGAAAAGACGAAATGTGACATCGCTGGATTGTTGAATCTCAGCAATGACCAG
>CAJXFK010000015.1 GCA_913052575.1 uncultured Planctomycetaceae bacterium | reverse complement strand
AGGTCTGCTGGAGGCTCAAATTTCAGTGACTTCTCAGAGCTTTGTTCCATTCAGTCCACTTCCCAAAAGTCGTGAAACCTGTACACAAGAGACGATAGATTTCACGCCAACTTGACGAAAACGGGCCAAAATGGCTACCTTTGGGCCGATTATGGCCCAGTTTCGGCACATTTCGGTCGAATCTGGTTTCCTGTTTTGCCGATACCATTTATTAGAACACATACAACATTACCAACCTCCGGCCTTTTGAGGAGAAATGGACACCATGAGTGGGTCCCAACCATCATTCGACGTCTTTGACGTCCGCAAAGTTCGCAAGCTCATTTCTCTCATGCAAGAAAACGATCTCACTGAGATCGACTTGAAGCATGCCGACAGCGCCGTGCGAATCAAGAGAGGCGGTGAAGTCGTCTCATATTCAGCACCGGTAGCTGCTCCACCACCTGCCCCAACTGCTCCGGCCCAGCCAGCTGCCCCAACCGTGTCGGCTGAGGAAGCTCGTATGGTTGTGGTAAAGAGCCCGATGGTTGGAACATTCTACCTTGCCTCAAGCCCAGACTCACCTCCATTTGCAAAAGTTGGTGATCGTATTGGCCCTGAGAAAACCGTTTGTATCGTAGAAGCGATGAAGGTGTTCAATGAAATTCCAGCAGGTGTTTCTGGACAGGTCGTTGCCATACTCGTTGAAAATGGTGCTCCTATAGAGTTCGGTCAACCCCTTATCAAGGTTGACCCAGGTACTTAAAACTTCTTCTCGTATCGAATCCTTTTTTTACGAGTCACACATATTCCGGATAGCGCTTTTGTAAGCCAACTGCCTGCCGGCTCGACAATACCCCAATCAGGGAAATCATGTTCAATCGAATCCTGATCGCAAACCGTGGTGAGATCGCACTCCGTGTCATTCGTGCTTGTCGTGAACTCGGTATTGAAACCGTTGCTGTCTACAGTGAAGCTGATCGTGACGCTCCGTATCTCAATCTTGCCGATGAGGCCGTCTGTATTGGCTCTGCGAAAGCGGCAGACAGCTACCTAAGAATCGATCGTGTTATTAGCGCCGCTGAGATTGGCAATGTGCAGGCTATTCATCCTGGTTATGGATTTCTCTCGGAAAATGCCCACTTCGCAGAAGTCTGTCGCTCGTGCGACATCGAATTCATTGGCCCAAGTCCGGAAGCGATGGAGCGGCTCGGTGACAAGAATTCCGCTCGAACTCTTGCCCGAGAAGCAGATGTTCCAACAGTACCTGGTAGTCCAGGACTCTTGTCAGGTGAACAAGAAGCCATCAAGGTTGCCAAAGAAATAGGCTTTCCAGTACTCCTCAAAGCAACAGCTGGTGGTGGTGGTAAGGGCATGCGGGTTGCCGCCAATGACCTTGCCCTTTCGACAGCATGGCAACAGGCCTCCGCGGAGGCTGAAGCTGCGTTCGGGAACGCCGGAATCTATATTGAAAAATATGTTGAAAAACCAAGACATGTCGAGATTCAAGTACTCGGCGACCAACACGGCACCATGCTTCATCTTTGGGAACGTGATTGTTCAACACAACGCCGTCATCAGAAACTCATAGAAGAAAGCCCTTCTCCTCGCCTCCCTGAAGAGACTCGAGCAGCCATGACAGCAGCTGCGGTTCGTCTGGCTAAAGCCTCGGGATACTACTCTGCCGGAACAGTTGAATTCATTGTTGACCAAGACAACAACTTTTACTTCATCGAAGTAAATGCCCGCATCCAGGTTGAGCATCCAGTCTCAGAAATGGTCACAGGCATTGATCTACTCAAGCAGCAGATTCGGGTAGCGGCTGGTGAAAAACTGACGCTCAAACAGGAAGACATTGTGCCTCGTGGTCATGCAATTGAATGCCGTATCAATGCAGAAGACCCGGCCGCAAACTTCAGACCATGTCCCGGCAAGATTGAGCAAATTATTGCCCCTGGGGGATTTGGTGTTCGTTTTGATTCTCATGTTGCAGCAGGATATGTCGTCCCACCGTATTATGATTCACTTATTGGAAAACTCATCGTGCACCAACCAACTCGTGAGGCTGCAATTGAGACGATGACCCGTGCCTTACGTGAACTTCAAATTAAAGGTATTGCCACCACAGTGCCACTCCATCTGGACCTCCTCTCGCACTCAGCATTCCACGAAGCAACGATCGATACAAAATTTGTGGAACGACTTCTCGCAGACTAGTCATGCACCGCATGTAGATCGAAACCTACTCGGTATCGCACCCTTGTACCTCTCGAGCAGCCATTCCCTCTTGCTGCGAACTACCCCCTACAAAAGCAGCCCAATGCTTGCTAGATTTCTGTCACGTTCCTGACACCCGCCCGCCTTTCCCAGTGGAGCCCTCCAGCTCATGGCCGAATCCCTTTCACGCCCACCAAAAGCAGCTCACCATTTTCGTCGCGTCGCCATTCTCTTTGCAGGTGGTCCAGCTCCAGGAGCAAATGCTGTTATCTCAACAGCAGCCACATCATTCATGCGAAACGACACCGAAGTCGTTGGAATGAAACATGGCTATTCATCTCTCGCTGACTTCTCGTCTGAGCAGCCACTCGTTGAAGGCAAAGACTATATCGCGGTAACTCCAGAGTTTTTAAAGCGAACTCGATCTGGCCAAGGAATTATGCTCGGCACTGCCAGAACAAACCCTGGTAAGCATATTTCTGCACCTGAACATTTCAACGATGAGCAACGCGTTCAGCCACTCAAAAATGTTTATGAAGGTCTCCGTTCTCTTGGTGTTGAAGCTCTCATATCAATTGGTGGTGATGACACGCTTAAGACAGCGAATAAATTCAAACTGTATCAAGACAGTCTCCCGGCTGATGCTCCCAGAATTCCTGTCGTCCATCTGCCAAAGACAATCGACAACGATTACATGGGCATTGATTTTACGTTTGGATACTTCACGGCCGTTGACTTTCTTGGAGGTGAAATCCGAAACCTACTCTATGATGCCGACGCCGGAAGATCCTATTTCATCTGCGAATCAATGGGTCGTAGTGCTGGCTGGTTAGCGTACGGAGCGGCTATTTCCGGTGAAGCCAGTCTTGTCATCAGTGTTGAAGACATTCACGGAAAGTATCGTACAGATGAAACTAGCACTGATGCTGACGGCAATACTACCACTAAGCCCGTTATGAATGTCGATGAGGTCGTCGGTCGTATTGTCAAAACAATGCGAGTCAGAGAAGAAAAAGAAGGGAAGGAATACGGTGTCATCGTTCTTGCAGAAGGACTCGCTGAATTCCTTCCAAGCAAACAACTTGAGGGCGTACCACGAGATGATCATGGCCATATTTCAATAACTCAAATTCAACTTGGCAAAATGTTTGCCAAACTCGTTGGTGATGAATATGCAAAACAAACCGGCCGAGAACGTAAAGTTGTTGGTCTGCAAATTGGTTACGAAGCCCGCTGCTCTAAACCACACGCATTTGATGTCATGCTCGGTAGCCAACTTGGAGTTGGCGGGTACCGCGCACTTGCTGAACGTGGACTCAATGGGGTGATGGTGAGCGTCTCTGGCCAACTTGACCTTAACTACGTTCCTTTTGAAGAACTCGTAGACCCAAAGACGCTTGTCACGGTCGTTCGTTACGTGAAACCTGGGTGCGATTTTCACAGCCTCGCTCGATTCCTCGAGACATTCGTGAACGAGTAGGACTGCTTCCAAAAAATTCAGGATCAAAAGCACACAGAAGCCGTACGCCGTCGGCGCAGATTCAGATGAAGAAGGGCGTTGTAAAACTGATTTCTACAACGCTCTTCTTTTATTCATCTGTCAGGACACCCTTTGTACTTGGCACGCCAGACTGACGAGGGTCTGATTCCACAGCCATTCTCAAGCTTCTCGCTGTCGCTTTAAAAACTGCCTCAGCAATATGATGTGCATTACTGCCATGATGAAGAACCGCATGAATATTGGCTCCCGCTGTTGCTGCGAAGCTTTCCCAGAAGACTTCGACCAGCTGGACATCAAATGAACCAATCGCTGGGACCGGGTACTCGACAGCTAGCACTGTTGCTGATCGCCCACCAAGGTCGACGGCAGCCGTGACGAGCGATTCATCCATTGGGAGTATTGAGTGACCGTAGCGTCGTATTCCACGCCGATCACCGAGACAATCCTTCACTGCTACACCGAGCGCTCGGCCAACATCCTCAACGGTGTGATGACCATCAACATGGACGTCACCTTTACACGCGACAGAAAGATCAAAGAGTGAATGACCTGCTAGCAGGGTGAGCATATGATCAAAAAAACCAATTCCTGTATTCGTTACGGCCTGGCCAGTACCATCGAGATCGACAGTAAGATCGATTTTTGTTTCAGTTGTCTCTCTTGCAACGGTGGCTGTTCGTCCCACGTCAAATACTCCTTCTTACTTTGTTTCTTTCAGAATGCTGCCTAAGGTGCTGAGAAGCACATCAATCTCTGCATCGGTGCCAACTGTGACCCTCAGACCATCGCCCCAGCCGCGATAGACCATGTAGCGAATGAGAATATGATTTTTCTTCAGGGCCTCATAAATATCTTTGTGAGAGCGTTTCGGATGAGTACACCACACAAAGTTTGCCTGACTATCGATTACTGAAAAGCCAAAGCGACGAAGCTCGTTACTCAATCGCGTTCGTGTGGCACGAATAAGACTCTGATTTTTCTTTAACCAATCCTGATCGGCAATTGCAGCCGTTGCTGCAGCTGTTGCAATCGCATCACAGTTGTACGAGTCTTTCACCTTACCCAGCTGCTCAATAACAGCTGGCTGGGCGACAGCAAATCCAAAACGTATTCCAGCCAATGCGTACGACTTACTCATCGACCGTGTCACAATAATCCGTTCGCTCTGCCGGACAAGCTCAAGACAATTCGTATCACCAAAATCACCGTAGGCTTCATCAACTACAAGTGGACACGGAAGTTGTTCTGCAAGACCTAGAAGTTGCTCTGGTGACAGAAGCGTGCCCGAAGGACTATTTGGGTTTGGGACAATCGCAAGCTTGACTGGCTGGCCAGCTTCAGTACACGGAGCTGCAAAAGTTGATGGCAATGACCAATCATCAGTAAAAGTGATTTTTTCACATGGAACACCCTGAATATCCGCAAGCGTTTGGTAGAGGATATAGCTCGGCGTGGGCACTCTCATTGCATCCCCTGCCCCGACAAAGCAGCGAACAAGAATCGTCAGGAGATCATCACTTCCATTTCCGCAGAGAATCATACGGGGATCAATACCCAGTACTTCCGCGGCCTGTGCCCTGAATTGATTCGCAAACGGGTCTGGGTATTTCGCAAGAGAACGACCCTGGCAAGCAGCAGTTATAGCGTTAACCACGGATGCAGAAGGGCTGTAGGGATTTTCATTAGTGTTGAGTTTTGTCCAGCCAGCATCCTGAGGCTGTTCACCAGGAACGTACCCTGCGATTGCCGCAATTTCTTGCCGCACAAGTGATGCCAAATTCTGGGAGGATGATACTGTCATATGACCTGCTCAACACAATGATCGACTCTTACCTGCTCAGTCCAAGTGTAGCTCAGAAATAAGCCCCGACGTTCCGTATCACCGGCTCAATCGCTGCGATAGGGACATCTGGTCCGATTCATCGTTCACTTCGAGCCTCAACGCTTCGCCGATGGGCCGTCAGGCCCTCTGTCTCAGCAAGAAGCTGAATATCATCAGCCATTTCAGCCAGGTCAGCCTCTGCGAGAGCAATGACACTGCCACTTCGGAGGAAGTGGTTGGCGGACAGGCCAGCAGCGAACCGTGCAGTACCACCTGTCGGGAGGACGTGCGAAGGCCCTGCTGCATAGTCACCTGCAGCAACTGGGCTGTAAGGACCAAGGAAAGCTGCTCCAGCGTGTCGTATTTTTGTCAGCGTGTCTTCTGGGTCTCGTGTGTCTATCGAAAGATGTTCCGCGGCCAGCTCATCGGCCAGCCTAGCTGATTCTTCATCATTTCTGGTGATGACGAGCGCCCCAAAGCGATCAAGACTATCACGCGTCAAATCAGCCCGTTCAAGAATCTCTAATCTTCTGGCGAGAATCACCTCAACAGAATCGGCAAGGCCCTCACTTGCTGTTAACAAAAGTGCCGATCCTGGCGAGTGTTCTGCTTGGGCGAGCATGTCTGACGCAATTGTTTCAGGATTCGCGCTATCATCAGCAACGACAACTATTTCACTTGGACCAGCAATTGAATCAATCGCAACATCACCGAACACATATTTTTTCGCCAGTGCAACGAATAGGTTGCCAGGACCAACAACGATGTCAACTCGTTGTAGACCTTCAACTCCGTACGCCATTGCTGCGACGGCTTGGGCGCCGCCAACCTGATATACCGTTTTCACACCTAACTCATGACAGGTGGCAAGTACATGATCATTTTCTGCTCCAAAGCTGGTTGGTGGAGCAACAACAACTATTTCCGGCACGCCGGCGACTTGAGCAGGAACGACGGTCATTAACAGTGTTGATGGATATGCTGCGGCACCACCAGGAACGCACACACCAACACGATCAAGTGGGAGGTATCGCTGCCGCAGGCTTCCACCACCATCAAGTGACACACAGACATCAGACGGAAGGATTTCCTTCTGAAAACGTTCTACTCTCTTCCGCACTCTTCTAATGGCTGCCAAAAATTCTGGTGCAACACGGCTGTGCGATTCCTCAAGTTTCTCACAGGGAACCTGAAAGGTCTCTGCTGTAACATTCGCACGATCTATTCGTTTCGTGTAATCAAGAACAGCAGGCAATCCTTGACGCTTCACATCTTCACAGATTTTTTCAACAACCTGCCGTGGCGATAGGGGTTCTCCGAAAACATCAATTGTTTTCTGTCGCCCAGCTGGTGAGACAAGATCACCCTGAGAAATCAGGGTCTGACGGAGAGCCTCAAGTTCTTCTCGGCCAGTCGAAGTATGCAGATTGATTCGACGAATACACTCTGAGCCGGTCGATCTATTCTTAATTGACACGTATTACTTGCTCCATGAACCCAAAACCATCTACACGAATCGTTGCCCAAGGCATCTATTCTCTATCATGAGGATACCCTTTGTTCACCGTACGGCGACCCAAAGGCTCTTCTTCCGCAGAAACACCAAGATCTCAATCTTGATCTTGGACGAAAATTGCCGGATTCGTTATTTTTAAGAGGAACGCTGGGTATTTCCCCGAGGAATCTCGGACGTCTTCCCCAATGATCTGGAAGAAAACGGAATGCAAAAAGCCTTAAAGATTGGGAAGGAAATCGGCCTCTCTCTGGAGAATGCGACGACATTAGCCGAATTAGGCTCCCCAGAACTGATTCAAGACTTCATTAATTCAATTCCCTGGAATACTGAACCTGACGGCGACACTGCCCGGTCTGTGTCAGAGATATTAAGGCTTCGACAAGCACATTGTGCTGAAGGTGCTTTTGTAGCAGCATGCGCACTGTGGATGGCAGGATACCCGCCTCTTCTCATGGATATGGGTGCGTCCGAGGTAGATGTAGACCATGTTGTCGCACTTTTTCGGCGAGACAACTATTGGGGTGCCATTTCAAAAAGCAACAGCCCCTTTTTGCGTTATCGAGATCCGATTTATCGCACACTGCGAGAGCTCTCAATTTCATACTTTCCACAATACGTGCTGAAGCGTGAAAAAACACTACGCACATATTCGGCATCAATTGATCTTCGCAAATTTGACCCAAGACTCTGGGTAACACACCAAGGCTACTGCTTAGAGATGATTGAAATCCTTACATCAGCAAGACACTTTGATCTTCTACCTCATAATTTCAGAGACGATCAACTCCGACCGATTGATCTTATTGAAGCACATTCGAATACTTTGACCGAACATGTCGAACCAAAAAAAATCATACGTCTAGATGGTCATCTCGCTCCGGCATCTCCGCTTGACCAAGCAATTTCCGCAGAGCCGTAATTGCTATCTCACCAAACTGCCGAGGAGGCACCTGCCAGAGTTGAGGATTATGGAGCTCGACTGAAATCGGACCTGTGTACTTCATGCTTTCGAGATGAGTTATCAGTTGCTGCGGTGGAGAGCTTCCTTCAGCTGGCAAAATCCTGTCAGCATCACTCGCCATTTCTCTTGGCACATCTGCGATGTCAGACAATTGCACAAGAGCAAGTGTCTCTGGCGTGAGCAGGTGCAAGTCGATGAGCTTGCTTGGCCCGACAGAAAAATGAAACCAGTCGAGGCAAATGCCAAGGGATGGCAACCCAACATCATCAATGAGTGCGACTGCCGATTGCAAATTATTTGGAAAAGTCGCTCGAGCATCAAATTCTAAAGCAAGCCTAACACCTTGATCAGCTGCCCGCTTTGCAGCTTCAACAAGACTCCGTGAAAGTCGCCCTAAATCCTCAGGAGCGAGTGGGCCATGAACATCTCCCGCAAGAATCAGCGTTGGTATCGAAACAGCTGAGCAAAGGGCCAGACGACTCTCGAAAAGAGACCAGTGTTCCCGGCGTGCATCCCCTTGACTCGTTAACAATCCACCTTGAAATGTTGCGGCTATTGGCTCACAGCAGTGCTTGGAAAAAAGTTCCACCAGCACTTCAGGTGGCCTCCCGTCGAGATATTGTTCAGCATGCCCCAACCACAGTTCAACTGCATGACACTGCCCTGCTGCATAATCCTCAAGAACTGAACCGAGTGGTGCACGAAGAGAACAGACCGTCGAAATGGCCGGTTTCATACGAGTCGTTCCGTTAAAATCGCTGCGCAATCATCGATCGGAATCCGCTCCTGTGTAAGGGAGTCTCGATCTCGAATCGTTACCGTCTGATCTTTCATTGTTTGGCCGTCGATCGTAATGCACCACGGCGTGCCAGCCTCGTCCTGCCGCGCATAACGCCGGCCCACAGACCCTTTCGCATCATACATGCACGGCATTCGCTTCTTGATAGCTCTGTATAAATCAGCAGCCACTTCGGGCATACCATCTTTTTTCACAAGAGGTAGGACTGCTGCTTTCAGGGGGGCCAGTCTCGGGTGCAATTTCAATACAGTACGCTCACGAGGATTTCCTTTCTCATCAGGAACGCTGTCCTCGTGGTAGGCATCGCAAAGAAAAGCTAAGACTGCTCGGTCTGCACCAGCTGAAGGCTCAATAACATGTGGCACAAAACGTTCTCGGCTCACATCATCAAAATACGACAGATCACGACCACTCCCACGATGCTTTGGTTTTCCATCCGTATCGGTTTCCAGCACAAGCTCACCGTTCTCACGAATAAGCTTTCCCTCCATGTGACTCCGTAAATCAAAGTCGCCCCGATGAGCAATACCTTCAAGCTCTCCATACTCACCATCGGCAAGAAATGGGAATGCGTACTCAATATCAGCTGTGCCACGTGAATAGTGCGCTAGCTCTGCCTCATGATGTTCACGGAGTTGAAGACGGCCTTCTGTTAGCCCCAGATTCAGATACCACTGCCAGCGACGGTCCCGCCAGAATTGATACCAATCCCGCGAATCATCAGGACGGCAAAAGAACTCTATTTCCATTTGTTCAAATTCCCGCGAACGAAAAGTGAAATTTCTTGGCGTAATTTCATTACGAAAACTTTTTCCAATTTGCCCAATCCCAAAGGGCACACGCACACGAGACGTATCTAGAACATTCTTGAAATTCAAAAATATACCTTGAGCAGTTTCTGGCCGTAAAAAAGCGCGGTCATCTCTATCACCAGCCATCGCTCCAATTCGAGTTTCGAACATGAGATTGAATTCTCGAGGTTCCGTCAGGGTCCCTTTTTCACTCGCATCGGGAGCAACTGCCTCGCTAAGGGGTATCGAATCATCAGGAGAAGTGCTCGCCAAAGCTACAAGGCTCCCGGACCACTCAATGTCTTCGATCTGCTTCGCACGCAATTTAAAAAACTTCTGAGCCTTCCCTACAAGATCAAGCTCTGCATCATCACCAGATACATCTGTCGTAATAAAGGCTTTTGAGTTCCGATAGGCAGCCCATTTTCCTTGAAGATGGTCATAACGAAACCGACGTTTCGATTCACGGCAGTCAACCATCCAATCATGAAAAAGATCAAAGTGACCTGAGCATTTCCAGACCTGCGGATGCATGATAATTGTGCAGTCGAGCCCTGCCATTTCATATGCAGAGGGCGCACCTTTGAGCGTCATCAACTCATCATGGCCAGCAACCATATCCTGCCACCAGCACTCCTTGAGATTACGTTTCAGCGCTACTCCGAGCGGGCCGTAGTCCCAGAAGCCATTTAACCCACCGTAGATTTCACTCGATTGAAATATGAAACCTCGTCGCTTCGCTAGTGAAACAATTCGATCCATCCGTGACTGATCAACAGGCTTTGACATAAATATATTGTGATTTTCCAGAGGGAAATGAAGAGGATTATTTCAGTTGGTTCAGTGTAGTGATCAAACTGAAGTTAGGTCTACCGAGAAACCAAAGAGACGGACGGCAGTTATGAATTGATGCACTTCGGGGCATCAAACGACATGAGCGCACCCGTATGAGAGCACTGATACGGCACGAGCCGACAACGATCTACAGCTGCTGCTAATACCAGATCAGAATCCATCCCAAGCCGAATCAGATTTCTCCCACCGAGTGACTGCCGAAGTCTCGCTGTAAGCCGTTCCTGAGAATCTACTGACGCATCCACAATGCGACGAAACTCAGTAGCTGCCTTTGTGCTATTGGAATCAACGAGAGAGCGGCTTTTTGTTGCTAAAATGCCGGCATCGACAATCGCTCCCGCACCAAGAATATCTTCATCTGTTTCTTTGCCATTTGTCCCAGCGCATACAAGATGAATGGAATCGATACCACGCTTTGACGCCAGTAGAAGAGCAGTTTCTGCGACAGACGTTCGATTGAGCAAACTACCCACAAGAATCTCACGAGCCGCCTCACATCGTTTGATTGCAAGCGTCCCATTTGTTGTTGTCATAACAACGCCACGACCTGCAACAACTGAATGAGTATATTCAGCCGGTGAGTTCCCAAGGTCGAATCCTGCAATCTGAAGTCCGCCACGCTCACCACCGAGAAGGCACGAGGAAAAATCACCGTGCTTCAAACGGCGTGCTTCGTCAACGTCAGCAACTGGCTTCACAAAAGCCGCTCCCTCCTCAAGAGCGGTCACAATTGTTGTCGAAGCCCTCAGAACATCGATAATAATCGCAATGCCTCCCGCTACCGACTCTCGGGGCATATCATCTGGAAGGTAATGGGTGTACCACCGAACAGATTGATCCGGACACTCTTTTTTTGTACTCATACCGTTCTTCAAGATAAAATACTTCTTCAGATCTCAACCGTGTAAACCTACCAGACGCCTCGAGAAGGAGATGTCATTACCAGCCAGCCAGTACAGAGTGTTGATAAGAGCGGCGGCAAAGTCCAAGGCATGTTTGCCGAGATTGCTCCACGGTACGACTTTGTCAATCGGATGCTGTCGGGAGGCATTGATATCCTGTGGCGAAGGATAACCGTGAAGCGAGCGCCCCCACCAATAACAGGTGCCATACTAGATGTGTGCACTGGAACAGGCGATCTGGCGCTGGCGTATGCAGTGAAAGCCGGGCCGAGGGTTCGTGTCGTTGGTAGTGACTTTTGTAAACCGATGCTTGATCGGGGAATCGAGAAATCCGCCGCCCGGAATGTACCCGTCGAATGGCTCGAAGCTGATGCCATGGAACTCCCATTCCCGGACAACTCTTTTGATCTGGTGACGGTCGCCTTTGGGCTACGGAATATTGCTGAAACAGAAAAAGGACTCACTGAAATGTGCCGAGTCTGCAAGCCTGGAGGGAAATTGGCCATTCTTGAATTCTCGCTTCCAGAAAATGTGCTCATTCGTAAAAGTTATCTGTGGTATTTCAGAAATGTTCTGCCAAGAATCGGGAATGCGATTGCTCGAAATCATGCTGATGCGTATAGCTACTTGAACCAAAGTGTAGAAGAGTTTCCGTCAGGCGAGTCGCTTGTTCGACTCATTAAGCAGACGGGATTCGACCACGTTGATCAGTTTCCTTTGAGTCTTGGCATAGCCACTCTTTCAATTGCAACAAAACCGACCATTCCTCGTCAGCCAAACATGGCTGGACAGAAAGTGACTGAAACAGCATGACAGATTCTCCTGCCAAGCCTATTGTGCTTGGGGTCACCGGTGCTTCTGGAGCGATTTATGCGAGAAGACTCCTTCACGTACTCTTTGACGCAAACTGTGACATACACCTATCGATCAGTCCCTCTGGAAAAGCAGTTTTTGAGCAAGAGCTTGGTGTGACAATCGATCTTGATAATTTCTCTGTGGAGCACTTTCTAGGAACCACACGACCAACAGCTGGTCGCCTTACCTACCACCACTTCAAAAACCTGATGGCTCCTATTGCGAGCGGATCTTTCCTGACAAACGCCATGGTTCTCTGCCCATGCAGTGGAAGCACGCTCTCGGCCATTACGCATTCTATGGGTGAGAATTTGATTCACCGAGCGGCTGAGGTGCACCTTAAAGAACGCAGAAAACTCATCGTAGTCCCGCGAGAAACACCGCTCTCATTACCACAACTGAAAAACATGCAGGCTATCCACGAAGCCGGCGCTGTAGTGCTGCCCGCATCGCCGGGCTTCTACCACAATGCCCAATCGATTGATGACCTCGTCAACTTTGTCGTTGCTCGTATTTGCGACCAACTGAACATCTCGAATGAACTTGTTAGCCGCTGGGGAAATTAAGGCTTATGGCGGCAACACTCCGTACATATCTTGAACTCGTTCGATTCTCTCACACTATCTTCGCGTTGCCGTTTGCGATGATGGCAGGAATGATTGCTGCCCGTGTTGAACTAGCGGACAATCCACATGTGTCATTATTGCATTGGATTAAGATTTCTGCCGGCATCATCGCGTGCATGGCCACCGCTCGCACGGCAGCAATGGGATTCAACCGGCTGGTTGATCGAGATATCGATGCCCGCAATCCTCGAACTGCAAATCGTCACCTACCGAAAGGACTGCTTACCGTTAGTGATGTTCAGAGACTCGTATACTCTGCGTCATTCTTATTTGTGGCATCAACCCTTCTCTTTCTCCCAAACTGGCTACCGGTAGTTCTTTCATTGCCAGTGCTCGCATGGCTCTTGGGATACAGCTATGCGAAACGATTTACATCGTTGGCCCATGTCTGGCTTGGTGTAGCACTCGGCCTTACTCCACTAGCGGCCTGGATTGCTGTTCGAGGACCTGCTGTGATTTCAAACCCTTCCGACATGGTACCGGCACTTGTGTTGGCTTTGGCAGTAACCACTTGGGTGGCAGGTTTTGATACTATTTACGCCTGCCAAGACGCCTCATTTGACAGCACTGAACAGTTACAAAGCCTCCCTGCACGATGGGGTATTCAAAATGCACTCTATCTCGCTGGTTTTTTTCATTTTTTGGCTATTCTCTTTTTGGTTGCCCTTCCACGAACCACGCCTTTTGTCGGGAATTTCACCACCTGGGCGATTTACGGCATCGCAGGGCTCCTTGTTGTTGAGCACATGCTCATCAGTTCACGAAATCTTTCTCGTATAAATCAGGCATTTTTTACCGTAAATGCCGTGATAGGCCTTATATTGCTCGCAGGAATAAGCACGGACCTCTGGTTGTTTTAAAATTTCCTGTTGTTTTCTCCGGTGGTTTACGGTTTCAAAGGTTATTCTCGGCGGACACAGCAACGTTTGTATTAGGAAACCCTCATGATATCTGCAGTTCGGCACTCACTCGATTCAATTCGTGAAAAAATAGAATGCGGTGAGCGACTTTCACCAAAAGAAGCCGAAGGCCTGTGGGATGAATCTGTAGACCTCCATGAACTCGGCGAACTTGCCAATCTTGTTCGAGAACGCAAAAACGGCGACGCCGGATATTACAACATTAATACGCATCTCAACCCTACGAATGTCTGTGTGTACCGTTGCACATTCTGTGCTTTTCGTGCTGACTTACGAGATGAACGTGGCTACTGGATGACGGACGAGCAAATTCTTCAACGAGGCCAAGAAGCGGTTGAGGCAGGCAGCACTGAAATGCATATTGTTGGTGGGCTTCATCACCAAAAAGGATATGACTCGTACCTCAACATTATTCGCATCCTTCATGATGCGTATCCAACTCTTCACTTAAAAGCTTGGACCCCTGTTGAAATAAATTGGTTTTGTCATCTCACGAAACGATCAAAAGTTGACATCCTCAACGAAATGAAGTCCGCTGGGCTCGGAAGTCTTCCGGGTGGTGGTGCAGAAATCTTCCACCCAGAAGTCCGGGACAAAATCTGTGAGCACAAAGCTGACACGGAAGAATGGTTCGAAATCCATCGCGTTGCACATTCTCTCGGGCTAAGAAGTAATGCAACCATGCTTTACGGTCACATTGAGAATGCATATCACCGAACTGATCACTTAATTCGTCTCCGACAACTGCAGGATGAAACAGGTGGTTTCCAGACATTTATTCCTCTTGCCTTCCACCCCGAAAACACGAGGCTATCTCATATACCGAAGCCTTCTGCAGCCATGAGTTTGCGAACAATGGCCATTAGCCGACTCGTTCTCGATAATTTTGACCACCTGAAGGCATACTGGATTATGCTTGGTCTAGGGACGGCCCAAGCCGCCCTGGCATACGGCGCAGATGATATTGATGGCACCGTACGTCATGAGTTGATCTACCACGACGCAGGGGCAGAAACGCCGGAAATACTTACTGTTGAAAGTATCAAGAATTTAATTCGAGAAGCTGGACGTGAACCAATTGAACGGGATACGTTGTATTGCCGTGTCGAGCGAGAAGGACAGCACTGGACATCTGGTGAAGCACTTACAGCGACGGCTTTGTCAGAATAAAGCCTCAGACAACTAGCTCACCTTTTCTAAGCCGAGATTGAGTGTTGCCGACCAGCGCCCTAACAAAACCTTTTTAAGCCGACTAAAGCGTTCATCACCTAACGCCGGGTCACTTTCAAATATAGTTTTTGCATCGCTTCTCGCTTCCGAGGCAACCTCCCCGTCTCTCAACAAATCCGCAAGGTACAACGGAGGCGAACCACTCTGGCGTGATCCTAGAATATCACCAGGACCCCGCAAGATAAGGTCTTGTTCAGCCAGCCGAAACCCATCGGTAGTAGAAATAAAGGCATCTATACGAGGTGATGCTTTTGCCTCTTCATCAGTGACCGCGCCGCAAATTCCCTGCATTCGGCCGCGAGCAACTCGCCCCCTCAGTTGATGTAATTGTGCGAGCCCAAAATTCTCCGCATCAAGAATGGTCATAAGTGTCGCATTTGGCACGTCGATACCAACTTCAATAACACTTGTTGCGACAAGCACATCAAACCGATTCGCTCGAAAATCAGCCATTACTGATGCTTTTTGTTCTGGTTTCATACGTCCATGGAGAAGACCGAGACGGAACGCTTCGAGATGCCCATTCGCGAGTGATTCAAACGCCGAAGATATACTTGCCATATCTCGACCGGATGCGTCAACTGTGGGAACAACAACGTATCCTTGGCGTCCTTCTTTCAGTTTCTTTCGAAAGAAGTCCCACCATTGATCTACCTGATCTAGCGAGACGCGATATGTTGCTACTTCCTGCCTCCCCGGAGGCAATTCATCAATAACTGAGATATCTAAATCCCCGTAAACGGCATGAGCAACAGTCCTTGGAATTGGTGTCGCCGTCATCACAAGTGTGTGCGGGTCACTCGTACCCTGCCTCAAGAGCGATCGTTGCAAAACCCCAAAACGATGCTGTTCATCGATAACCACCAGACCAAGATTAGCAAATGCGGCTTCGCTACAGATAAGCGCCTGTGTACCTACAACTAAATGAACCTCTCCTGATTCAATCTGTTCTCGCAGTTTTCGTCGTTCGGCCACCCGCTGCCCACCTATAAGCAGCCCGACTCGCAAAGGGGACCCTCGTTCCAATAGAAGTGAAGTAAGTGTCTGGTAGTGTTGTCGAGCCAACAACTCGGTGGGTGCCATAATCGCAGCCTGAAAACGACTTGTCGAACTCGCAGAACTGCCCTCCTCTCCAGGTGTACTACCAAGGACAAATGTCGCAGCAGTCGCGAGCATACAATACGCCGCAACCGCTGTTTTCCCGCTTCCGACATCGCCTTGTAAAAGTCTATTCATCGGTTTTGTCCGTCGCATATCCGTTGCGATTTCTGCACATACTCGCTTTTGCGCATTGGTAAAATCATGTGGAAACAAGGCTTTGATACGATTGTCGAGCTTGTTATCTATCTCGATCGCAGGCGCCGTCTGCCGAGTATCTTGCTGCCCGCTGTGAAGCCGTAGTGCAAGCTGAAGCATAAGAAGTTCTTGATACACAAAACGCTTTCGAGCAGCCTCCAATGCATTACGGTTTTCCGGCCGATGAATGGATCGAATTGCTTCCCCAATTGACATAAGGTTTTTGGATTGCAGAAGAGTTTCAGGGAGTGACTCTTCCAGACGGTCAGCCGCTACACCGAGGGCCGCCTGTACAGCTAATCGAACGTGAGACTGCTGCACACCGTCAGTGAGCGGATACACCGCAAGCCACTCAACAGGGGTACTGTCCTCTGCTTCGTCAAGCCACCGAACTTCAGGATGCGAAAACTCCCATTTTGAATCATTCCGCCGAGGCTGACCAGCTACTACCAAACGACGTCCTACCGTAAAGCGTGGTGCGAGGAAAGGCATATTAAACCAGACACAGCGAACTACCCCGCCCTCAGTCTCGACCTGAACAGTCAGCATTGATCGACCACGTGATATTGTACGAAGGGATCCGTTAAGAATAGTTCCCGCTAGTGATGCATGCTCACCTTCAACTAATTCATCAAAGCAATGCCCGCCTGTAAAATCACGATAGTCTCTCGGAAAGTGCATCAGCGCATCACGAACTGTCACGAGCCCAAGCTTTGAAAGCTTTGCTGCTCGAACCGAACCTACGCCAGGTAATCGCTCAAGATGAATCTTGAGTTCAGAACCCGTCTCGGACTGCAAGGCATCTGTATTGTTTTGATCTTCGGTCGACATGCTGGCACATTATTTCTTGGAGCCATTCAAAAGTGGCTGGTACGCAGCAACGGCCATTTCATCACACCGTTCATTTTCTGCGTGCCCTGAGTGACCGGCCACATGCCGAAAAACAACACTGTGAGAGGCTGCAAGACGATCTAGTTCTCGCCACAAGTCTTCATTCTTCACAGGAACAAAGCGTCCTCTCTCCTTTCTCTTCCAACCCTGCTTTTTCCATTTCGGCAACCAGTCTGAGAGACCCGTTCCAACGTAAACACTGTCCGTAACAAGTTCGACACACGTCGGTCGTTTTAATTGCTGCAGACCTTGAACAGCCGCCGTTAATTCCATTCTATTATTTGTCGTGTCAGCCTCACTGCCTTGCGCTGATGTCTCTCGACCTGTTTCTGGGTGTCGCAGAATATATGCCCACCCTCCGGGCCCTGGATTCCCACTACAGGCACCATCTGTAAACAATACAACTTCGGGTGTTTTCTTTTTTTCAACGGCCATCATTGTTCATGAAATCTAAATGGAATAAAAACCAATTGCATTTTTGAAATATCCTCTATTTCAGAGTATTACATCCGCTGCGGAAAGGAAACATTCTTGCCTGCTCCGCTTTCACTACGCTGAGGAAGCAAATGGAATTGCCGGTGGCATACCACATGCTTTCAGGCAAACAGGGAGCCGGACACGGAAAGTACTACCGTGCCCCAAATCACTTTGCACAGTAACGTCACCACCAAGCAGACGACACAGTTCTCGAACAATCGAGAGCCCAAGCCCAGTGCCTGAAATCTCTCTTGTCATAGCATCGTCGCCTGCCTGAAAGTCATTGCTCTGCCTAAATTTTTCAAAAATTGCCTGCTGCTCATCAACAGCAATGCCTACGCCATTATCGGAGACTTCAAGTATAAGGAACTCTTCATCAAGCAGCTTCCCAGACACAGAAACCTGGCCTCCTTCTGGCGTAAACTTGACGGCATTCGATAACAAATTCGATAAGATTTGCTGCAACTTCGATTGATCCTGTTCGACCTTTGGAATTGCGTCACTCACGGAGATTGTCAGTTCTATTTTTTTCTTTTCTGCCATAGGGCGAATCATGTCACACTGTGCTGTAATAATTGAACTGATCTCGAAGGTCGTGGTCCGAACATCCATTTTACCCGCCTCCATTTTGGCAAGATCAAGAATGTCATTGATCATTTCGAGCAACATTCGACCTGATTTCCGAATATTCTCGACGTACCGAACTTGCTTTTCATCAAGCAACTGATTCGAACCGAGGACGTCAGAAAAACCAAGAATACTATTGAGTGGAGTGCGTAACTCGTGGCTCATAGTGGCAAGAAAGTCGCCCTTCAGTCGATTCATTTCATAGAGATGCATATTGGCTCGAGCCAATTCATCAACTTTACCATCCAGACTCCCATTCACTTTTTTTAGCTCTTCCTGAGATTCAACGAGCCCCCTAAGCATTCTGTTAAACGCTACTCCAAGTTCCTCAAACTCATCTGCTGTATGGATGTCTGCTCTTGCATCAACATTCCCACGGCGGACTTCATCACTTACATCCCTAAGATGCTCGAGTGGCTTTACAATGACGTACCGCACAATTAAATAAGCAGCCAGCATCGCAAGAAACACTGTGATAATTGCCGTTGCAATCAAGATCGCACGATTCCAATTGATTGCCTGTCGTGTTGTCCCATCTGGCATAACCACTTTAACAATCGCCATAAGATCACCGTCTGCGTATTTTTTACGATTAGGGAGCAGATCATCTCCGTCCTCACCTCGAACGCTTCCATGAAACTCATGACAAATGAGACACGACTGCTGAACACGTATTGGTTGGTAATAATGATATTCTTTTTTATCAGCTGTTCGATATTCACGGTATTCATCACCCGACGATCGAATTCGACTTGCCAACGATTTATCAACTTCCGTAAACGGCGAGTTCTGTACGAAATAATCGAGGACGGCAGCATCAAGCCGAGTGTAACTGGCCAACTCTTCAGGGGAGGCATCGGGAGAAAGTATTCTCCAACTGTAGGGCTGGTTTTGGAGCATCTTCCCGAGTGTTTCGATCGGGTTTGTATACTTCTTATCAGCCTCAAGATTTTTCCAGTGATGATTGATCATCACTGCATCAACAAGGTGACGGCCTGTGCTTCTTGTCGTTGTAAAAACAATTTCTTCGGTTCTTTGGCCGTACCACCAAAAACTACCTGTAATGAGCAGCAGTAAGCAAAGCCCGAAAAGAAAGCGGCATTTTCTCTCCAGACTCGTTTCACCAAGAATTTCTTTAAATGACTTATACGCCATATAGCATCACCTCTGAACATATCTTACCGCATTACTTGAATGTCCGCGAAACCTACGTCAATTGATCGGCACTGTTGGTTCATCATGCAGGAAATCACACCTAAAAGCTTCCCGACCAACTGAAGTCAGAAGATGGTTCTCTGCACCTTCTCCTACAGCATTTCAACAGGATCAACATCAACAACCCAAACAACTTCCTGCGGCGTCTTCAAACCAGCCATACTTCGGCTCACAAGATCACGCAATAGCTCGGAGCTTGGTCCATGTATTTGCAGGTGCCAGCGATAGCGGTCCCGAATTCGAGAAATCGGTGCGGGTGCCGGGCCCAAAATTCGAATGGATTCATTTCCTTGAGCACTCTTACTAAGTCGTTCAACTAAATGCTTGGCCCAATCAGCAGCCGCCTCATCAACGGCACTACGAACGACGATTCGTATAACACTTCCAAATGGTGGATAGAGGAGTGCCTTGCGAATGGGAAGTTCGCTACGAACAAAAGCCTCGTAATCATGCACAGCAGCTGAACGCATTGCAGGATGCTCTGGTGTGCTGGTTTGAACAACAACCCGACCACCACGAGGCCCACGACCACTACGCCCAGCCACCTGCGTGACAAGTTGGCACGTCCGCTCAGAAGCTCGAAAATCGGCTAAGTGAAGGGCCGCATCTGCATTGATGACTCCGACAAGCATGACATTTGGAAAATCAAGACCTTTTGCAATCATCTGTGTCCCAACAAGTAAATCAATCTCATGCTTACGAAAAGCTGTGAGTGTCTTCTCATGACTTCCTCGGGTACGCATTGTATCCGTATCCATGCGTGCTACACGAATCCCTCGAAACTGAGATCGCACTTGATCTTCTAGCCGCTGTGTTCCGGTGCCACGATGCACGATGTCTTTTACCCCGCATGCTGGACAGGACTCGGGCACACCCGTGACAAGCCCACACCCATGACATATTGCTCGATTCCCGGGCTGATGCAAGGTGAGCCCTAGATCACATTGCTGACAATGCATCGCATGGCCACATGATTTGCACTGAAGATGAGTTGCAAAACCTCGACGATTGAGCAGCAACATGACCTGCCCTCCAGAGTTCAATGCCCACTGGATCCCTGCCGCCAGCCGCGGACTCATTGCCCCTTTAGAGCGAGACTTCCGATCCCGAAGGTCAACTGTTACGACTGCCGGCAACTCTGAACCACCAACTCGCTCAGGCATTCGACACATTTTCCAGTCACCTGACAGGCATCGAGCAAATGTTTCGAGTGAAGGTGTCGCTGAACCCAGTACAAGAGGCACTCCTTCTTTTTGTGCAATCCATTCAGCAACGTCACGGGCATGATAACGAGGTGAGGTTGCTTGCTTAAACGTATTCTCATGCTCCTCATCAATGACGATGAGACCTAGTCGTGGTGCGGGAGCAAAAATTGCACTTCTCGCACCTACAATGACATTTACACGACCAGCGGCAATCTCCCGCCAATGATCGTGCCGCTCAGCCGGAGTGAGATGACTGTGAAGAACGGCTACCTGACCGAATCGGGCACGGAATCGGTCACAAGTCTGCGGTGTGAGGCTGATCTCTGGAACAAGCACGATCGCTTGCTGGCCTCGAGCAATAGTTTCTGTAACTGCCTGTAGATAAACCTCTGTTTTGCCACTACCAGTCACACCGAATAGCACAATAGTTTCGTGCCTGCCCTGTTGTAACGGATGAAGAATTGCTTGTAGAGCTTTTTCTTGATCTGCCGAAAGCACCGGCAGTTCATCGCTATCAAAGCTGTGCTTTATAGATTCTGTTTCGGGCCCACGTTCAATTGATCCCCTTTCAACAAGCATCCCAGTTCTCAGCAAGCGATTCACGACGCTACGAGCAACACCTGTTTCTTTGAGAAGTACATCCATTGGTGTGGGCTGTACTGCTGCATCGAGAACTTTTTTTTGATTTATTGTGGGGCGACGATTACCCTGCTCTCCGGTGACCACTAATACAGGAACACGTTTGACACGACGTCGCAGCCGCACTCCTGCCGGCAGTACGGCTTCGAGCACATCACCTCGACGGGCCATCCAGCGATCTGCCATCCAGCCTGTTAATTCCAGCATTCGCTCTGAGAGTAGTGGCTTCTCATCTTCGACACCGACCACACTCTTCAGGGGATGCTGCGGTATTTCCCCATGGCGGACGGCGACACAGTATGCCAACCTAGGCCGATTACTTTTACCGAGGGGTACATGCACGCGACGCCCGGGTTCCACCTCGACAACCAATTCATTGGGGACGAGATAATCGAGGGGTTTTTCAACCCCCTCTGGCAACACCACAGTCGCGATGACGCCATTCCGCACGTCGTCTTCTTCCCAGATTGGGTGATTCGTGAAAAGTTCGCGTTGGCCTGAAGAATCAGAGGACATATTTACAGTACAACTAGGGACAGGAGTGAGCAGGACTCATACCACAGTTGTAACGAAATGGTCAAAAAAAGCGGTAGTTATGGCAAAAGAAATGGCAATCTTCGGTGGTAGTTTTAATCCAATCCACTTTGGACACCTTATCGTAGCTGAGTGCTGTCTCGAACAGGCCCAACTTGATCAAGTGCTATTTATGCCCGCCGCAACCCCACCGCACAAACAGGATTCGACTCTGGCTTCACCTGAAGATCGAATTGAGATGCTACAACTCGCTGTGGAAAGCCACACTCAATTCGAAGTCTCTCCGCAGGAGTGTGACAGAGGTGGAATAAGCTACACGGTCACTACGGTCCATAATCTCATCCACCAATTCCCAAACGATAACCTCTCTTTAATACTTGGTCCCGACGCCCTTCTGAGCCTCCCCTCATGGAAAGAACCACAAAGAATTCTTGGGCTCATTAAGATACTCGCTATTGAACGACACGGTGTCGACAATATTGAACAGATAACTCAAGAACCACAACTTAAAGAATTGCTGAGTGAAAAACAGTCGTACCAAATAAAAACAGACCGCATTCGAGTTCCTGCTATTGGCATTCGTGCGAATGAGTTACGACGAGCAATAGCAAGCGGAAGCAGCATCCGCTTTCGCACCCCGAGGAATGTCGAACGATTGATCAGTCGCAAGCGGCTCTACAGCACTGGCACTCATTAGTACAACACTCGCCTGTGATATTTGCGACATCTCAGCGGCCTTGCAGTGTGTGCTTCAACAACTTGCTGACTGGCACACTCTTCCACCGTTTGTCGGCAGCCAGAATCTCTGTAAGTTGTTTCAATTGATCCGAAGGGGGGTCAGAAACATTCAAAAGAATATGTCGACCAGAACCAATACGAACCTCACCACTTGCAGTATCACCCAGTGGCTCCTCTCGCACATCAAAGCCCAATTCGCGCGCTAGCTGGATCGCCTCTGCAAGAAGTCCTAACGTGTCTACCATTTTCTCAATAATGAATTCTTTTTAGAGCCCTGAAAAGCATTGCGTTTTATGGCCAACCTGCAGGAAGGCCTAATTCCTCACGGCGTTTAGACGCGGCTCTACTATATTCAACAAATTTGGCTCTCTGCTCCGGCGTTGTCCTATCAAGAATTCGATTTTTAAACCATTCATTACGATCGCCCTGCGACCGACTCGCCCAAGAAGAACGACCACTGCCCTGACCTTGCTCTTTTTTCTCTTCGGCTTTCTGGGCATTTCCTTGCTGAGTATCTCTCGAACGTTCCTGAACTTCGCGCGCAGAACGAGCTTCTGAAAATGCTTTGCTCATTAAGTCTGATCGGCGAATCTGCTGATCCAGCACTTGCTGCCGCTGGGCGGGTGATGCATCAAAATAATCGTCTATTTTCTGACGCATGGATGAATAGAAAACGCTTCCTCCACCCTGATACATTTCACGCCGTACGTCGTCAGGCAGCCCTTCCATTTTTTTTCGCACTTTTTCCATCGACTGAACAAACGCTCTTGCTTCACTTTGTGTCGAAGGACCTCCGCCAGACAAATAACGCTTTCGGGCATCCTCCTGAATTTCACGAATTTCAACAACTCGAGGGTCATTGGAATAATCACGAGGCCAGAGAAAAAAACAACTGCAAATCAGCAGCATTATTCCTGCAATGGATGCACCAATGATCCAACGCCTCTTCGCACCAGACGTACTGATTTTTCTTTTCTGAATAGAACCCACCATGAATTATTTGTTCTCTACATGACCATCGAGATAAAGAAAGTTACGCGCCCCATCAGGAACGTCCCAATTCTGTCCGTCATCAGGATTATTATATTCTGTCACCGAACTCCCAAAGAGTGATCCTCCTCCACCATGGAACGGTGCGTATTCGTAAAGAATCCAAAGCTTAGATGATGCCAGATTACTTCCCGACCGTCTTGAGGAGAGAGCCTCGACACGACTCTTTCCTCGTATCTTGTACTGAGACTTAAGATCCGTTGTGGTAAGCCGCCGTTGCGGATACTCATAACTCGTTCCTTCAAACGCTATATTTGCCACCTTGTACTCTGCTGGTTTTTCTGAATCTGGTATCGAAGCCAGAGCATTCTGAGAATCTACAACTAGCTGAGAGGAAGGATCACGAGAAAAAAAGGTGATGTCTGATGCACAGCGAAACGTTCCCACTTGGTTTTCAACATACGGTCCAAGTTGTGAAACGATAGTAGGGTAAAGAGGACGACTACCACTTGTGTAAAATGTTGGCTCAAGACTTGGCATTTGGGCTGCCACTGGAAACTTTCCTCTCGTAACTCGATCGAGATACATATTGAAAGCGATACCGAGTTGCTTGAAATTTGATTTGCAAGCAATGCGGCGAGCCGCCTCTCGTGAGTTTTGCACTGCTGGAAGCAACAAGCCGACCATGAGTCCAATGATCGCAATGACCACCAATAACTCAATGAGAGTAAAAGCTTTTCGTTTCATTAAAGACAACTCCTTTGGACCAACCTCTATATTCACCTAAACCGCCCATTCGGTAAACCTGAAGTGTAAAAACCAGCATATACATATAGCGGGAACATCGAATAAGAGCATTTACGCCGTTCAGAGCATTCATACGGAACGGATAAACCTGAGCGACTCATAGTGACTTCAACGGTCAAGCAGTGAAAAATGTTCGCAGATATCGATATGGAGTGCCCAGAAGGGACCGTCGAAGAACAGAAGAGGTACTGTTTTTACTAAAAACAACAAGTTCTTCCGGAAAACACTCTGTCTTAATTCCCTTTCAATTCGTCGGAGCATTCATGCAATTCGCTGGCCACACGACTGACACACCCTTTCCAAGGGGGGGGAGCATCGATTCGCTAGCTACAGATTACTCCCAAGCAGAAGCAGAGATTGAATCACTCAAAGCCCAACTGCTTGAGGCACGTAAGCAAGCAACTCTTGGCGAACTCCTTGGAACAACAACGCATGAATTTAATAACGCACTGACAACAATTCTGAATTATGCGCGTCTGGGGCTTCGTCATCCAGATAAAGAGACTCGGGACAAAGCTCTAGAGCGAATTCTTTCTGCGAGCACACGAGCTGCCAAGATCACAGCGAGTGTTCTATCAATGTCCCGCAGCCATCGTTCGTCGAACCGTATGGAACCCGTGAATCTCGTGTTCCTTACTGAAGAGGTGCTCGTCTTACTTGAACGTGAGATGATGAAGTATCGTGTACAAGTTGAGCGCGAGTTTTCAGAAGTCCCCAAAGTCCTTGCCAACCCAGGCCAATTGCAACAGGTCCTTTTGAATCTTTTAGTCAATGCTCGACAAGCAATGCCTGATGGTGGGCGTCTCATACTTCGCATTGCCACGACACCGGCACGACAATCCGTAAGTTTAGTCGTTCGTGATACAGGCTGTGGCATGTCTCGAGACGTCATGCAAAAAATGTTTGAAGCCAATTTTTCTACGAAGGCCGGTCCTGATGAAACAGGAAAGGGTGGCACTGGACTTGGACTAGCTGCCTGCAGGGAAATTCTAGAAGCTCACAAAGGACGTATTCGTGTTGAAAGCAGCATAGGTAAGGGAACAGCCATTACCGTCCGCTTTCCATCTATTCGGACAGTCGCCGCAGCTGGATAGTCCTAGCATCTCGGCCTCAAGCATTTTGCTTTTTTTGCCATTCACGATACAGCATGCATCCACAACCAAGTGCTGAGGTTGTTGCTGCAGTGGCAAGCGTCCAAAGAGGGACAATACGCTCTGGTTTCCCTACTGCAGGATCGACAGCGGAATCTGCAAGATCAATCTCCTCTAAGCCCGCTTGCCGTCTCCAGCGTTCAATGGACGATTGCCTTCGACCAATAAAGCGACCCTCGATTTGACTCTGCCGAACATCGAACTTCGGACGAATCAACCCCATGCCAACGAGCGCCATCAACGAAAACATCAGCCCCCATAACCAGGGACTATCAGTCAGCCGAGAGCCTGGTGGGCTGGTTGTCATAGTTCTCCATCATCTCGCTATGGACTTATCGTTCTACGCCATGCCAACTTTTTTCAAGCTATCGACCATTACATCAAAAGCTTCCGAGCAAGTAGACGACCACTAGCACAAACCTGGCCAACGAACTCGTACGTCTGGCCCCGCATACAGAGCTCCATCTCCAAGCGACTCCTGAATTCTTAACAGTTGGTTATACTTAGCAACTCGATCACTCCGTGATGCAGAGCCTGTCTTGATCTGCCCGGTTGACAAACCTACTGCCAGATCGGCGATTGTTGCATCCTCCGTCTCACCACTACGATGACTGGCGATTGACGTATAACCGGAGCGATGAGCGAGCATCACAGCCGCAGTGGTCTCAGTAAGTGTGCCGATCTGATTCACTTTGACAAGAATGCTATTGGCAATACCTTCTGCGATACCTCGGCCAAGCCTCTCTGAATTTGTCACGAAAAGATCGTCTCCCACAAGCTGTACTTTTTCGCCGATCTTATCGCTAATAAGTTTCCAGCCTTCCCAATCGTCCTCGGAACAACCATCTTCGATGGACATAATTGGATACTTCCCGGCCAAGTCAGCTAGGAAATTCACCATGCCTGCCGAATCTAATGCTTTCCCTTCAATCGAGTAGGTACCAGCAGCCTCATCATAAAGTTCTGTCGCTGCAACATCTAAAGCGATAGCAATCTGGCTGCCTGCCTGATAACCAGCGTTGCCAATTGCCGTCAGGATGACTTCGAGTGCTTCGGTACAGCTCCCAATCTGTGGTGCAAAGCCACCTTCATCACCAACAGCAGTAACGAGACCCTTTTCACTTAATACTTTTTTGAGAGCATGAAACGTCTCGACGCCGGCACGCAGAGCCTCATCGAATGTATCGAACCCTAACGGCATCACCATAAACTCTTGCACATCAAGAGGATTGTCTGCATGAGCTCCACCATTAATAATATTCATCATCGGGGCAGGCAGAAGTCTTGCTGTTGTACCACCGAGATAGCGATACAACGGCACACCACAATGTTCTGCAGCAGCATGAGCTGTTGCTAATGACACGCCAAGGATCGCATTCGCACCGAGTGTTTTTTTGTTTGATGTTCCATCCAGTTCCAGCATCCGCATGTCGATACCGGTTTGATCAAGGGCATCACAACCCTCAAGTTCCTCAGCAATTCTATTATTCACATTCTCAACTGCTCCGAGCACACCTTTGCCGAGGTACACGCCATCGTCTGCGTCTCTTTTCTCCCAAGCTTCATGAGCCCCGGTACTCGCACCAGACGGAACCGCAGCTCGCCCAAATGTTCCATCAGCAAGACATACATCAACTTCAACCGTAGGGTTCCCACGACTGTCGAGAATCTGGCGGGCATGAACGTCAACAATCGTGGACATAGTTGGGAAACTCCTCGGGATTCAAAATTTCTGATCTTCGAAAACAAGAACTGACGACGTATTGTGGCAACCGCAGACTCCCACGCAAGGGCATGATCGAAACTGTGCATACTCGCTGAAAGTCGAGCCACTTATTTCTGAAAAAAGAGCCCGCTGAGGCTTCTGAAATAAAGAGCCCGCCGAGAGCTCAACGCATGCATTGCTTCCATGCCGCCACAACCGTATCAAGTCGCACGACCATTACGACGTGTTCCTCACGCTCATTGCAATACAAAGCCTGACACCGGCCTGACTATCTTCTCGCAGTATTCGACGGTACAAAATAAGAGTCTTCCGCCAAGTGCTCCCCAAGGGCTGCTTCCTCAATGTTTACTGGTCTCGTACAACATCTTGGAAAAATTACCAGCATTACATCCGAACCACCTGGAGTACGGCTCGCGGTACACGCTGGCCCCCTCTCGCATGGAGTTCGAATAGGCGACAGTATTTGCACGAACGGCTGCTGCCTTTCGGTCATTCGCACTGATGGCGAAACACTCGAATTCCAACTTGGTCCCGAAACATTACAGCGCACCAATTTCGGAACGTGTAAGGTGCAGAATCGAGTCAATCTTGAAAAATCAATGACTCTTCAGGACCGGCTTGATGGCCATCTCGTAACAGGCCATATAGACGGACTCGGCCTTCTCAAAAATCGTGTCCAGGAAAAAGATTGGGTTACGTGTCGTTTTGCATGCCCTCAACCTTTACTTGCCCAGATAGCAGCAAAAGGATCAGTTGCTGTTGACGGAGTAAGTCTGACTGTCGTTGACGTCGATGATTCATCTTTTAGTGTTGCCCTCATCCCGCACACTCTTGCTCAAACGACTCTAGGTGACCTCCAACTTCAAGACTCGGTAAATCTTGAAACTGACCTCGTCTCCAAATATGTCTGTCGCTGGATGGAAGCACGCGCATGAAAAAATCGTTCCAACACTCATCAAAGCCATCACGCAAGAAAAAATTTGGACGAAAGAATTCGAAGAAGCCGACACAAGTCGTCTCAGGAGACAAAGGGGAAGACGTTGTAGCGACTGCATCTGCTACACGACAGACGACTGCATACTTGAAAAAGCTTTTCTCAGAGGTTGGCTTTTCAATTGACACAAAAAAAGGGCAGAACTTTCTTGTTGATTTGAATTTGCTTGACCTCCTTGAGCGATCAGCTGACATTCAGCCAGACGACATTGTTCTTGAAGTCGGCAGTGGCACTGCTGCACTGACAGAACGGCTTGCTCGGGCTGCATTTCGTGTGGTAACAATCGAAATTGACAGTCGGCTCGCAACTCTTGCTCAGGACCGGTTGGTTGACGCTGATAACGTTCACCTTGTGAACACGGACGTTCTGGCACGCAAGAACAAATTGTCGCCAGATGTTCTCAGTGCATTGGACGAGGCTGAGAAAGAAAGACTCGCCGTAGACAAAAAAGGAAGGTTTCTTCTCGTGGCTAATCTTCCATATTGTGTAGCCACGCCCGTCATCTCGAATTTAATGCTAAGCAAGCCGTTCGCCTCCGCAACGGTAACCGTTCAGTACGAAATGGCTGAACGCATGACTGCATCAGCAGGTCATCATTCTTACAATGCTCTTTCAGTCTGGATCGGATCACAATGCCGTACTGAAATTATCCGCAGCCTTCCGCCTGCTGCATTTTGGCCTCGACCAAAGGTCGACTCAGCTATTGTTCACCTCGATCTTGAAGAACACCGACGCTCGAGAATCCTTGACTTGCCACGATTTCATACCTTTCTCCGCAATATCTTCTGCCATCGTAGAAAAGTATTACGTGGCGTTCTCATATCATTAGCTGGTGGAAAGAAAAGCCCTGAAGCTGTCGCACGGATTGATGCGATTTATGAGAAGTTTAATCTTGAGAGGAATATCCGTGCAGAGTCGATTGATCCTGATACGTTTGTAAAGATTGAACACGAATTCTCTTTACCGTGATGCTCTGGTTACCGTGATGCTCTGGTTACCAACAGGTAAGAATCATCCAAGGCTCTCTGGCTATCGTTCGTCGCTTGTGTCGCTTGTTAAGAATGGTGCTTTTCAGTCACAGATCAGGAAGGCTTGAATAGACTGTTCCGAAAGCCTGTTTCGAAACCTGGCTTGAATACCCTGACTTGAATACCCTGACTTGAATACACTAGTACAGACACACTGACTACTTGCCACGACCAAGACAAGCTATGGGCAATACAATTGAAAAGGCACCTTGAAAATGAAATTTGTTGAAATGACTGGCCACGCATTAATGAGCATGATCGAACCCGATGAGGTTTCACCAGAAAAACTCCAACAAGTTGGACTTACCGACACCTGCCTCGTTCGAGTCAATGAGCAGGGTGATGTTGAGGTACGACGACATGATCGCTGGGACCTTATCGGAGGCCTGCTTGGTGGCTTCGCCCAACGAGCCGAACGGGCAAGCGGCCGTACTTGGGCCTAAAATCAGCTCAACTTAAGCCTTTTTCAGGACCGGTCGCGACGAACGTATCGGTTACACCAATCACCCCGCTATACTTTGGCGTTGGTTGGCAGTTTCTGCCGAGTTCAAAAGGTGTTGAAGACGCTTTAGCTGATATCAACAAAAATGGCGCGGGATGCGTCACATAATTTTCATGAGGAACATGAAGCATACCGGGGTGAACTAAGGCCAGGCGGGCCATGGTTCACCAACAACTGATGCCTTGCTTCTCGGTATAAAGACACTGCCGGGATAGTTGGTCAGGAGATTCTTCTAGACGTGAATCCGACTCCTTTACCTGAAGGCTCGTTTGCCCCAACAATCGTTGATCTTTTGCGTCAACGAGCGGCGTATCGCCCGCACGACAGAGCCTTCACGTTTCTTGTCGACGGTGAAAATGAAGAACTCAACAACACATATGCCGAACTTGACCAAAAAGCACGAACTATCGGTGCATGGCTCATGGACCGTGGCATGTATGGAAAACGAGTACTGCTGCTCTATCCTTCAGGTCTTGATTTTATTGCAGCCTTCATGGGATGCCTCTATGGGGGTGCAATTGCAGTTCCTGCATATCCCCCACGAAAAAATCGATCTGTAGAGCGAATCGAAGCCATTGCGGCTGACGCTAATGCCTCTGTCGCACTTACTACCCGGGATGTCCTTGACCGCTTCGACACAATCAAGGCTTCGGCCCCGAGCCTTGAACATCTCGTGTGGCAAGTCAACGAGGAACTTGATCAATCTTGGGCTAATCGCTGGAATCGCCCCGATATAAATGGTGATACGCTCGCTTTTCTTCAATATACAAGCGGTTCTACCGGAACTCCAAAAGGCGTGATGCTGAGTCATGAAAATTTGTTACATAATTCTCTCCGCATCATGCAGGCTTTCGAAATCACTCGAAGCCAGTCTGCAGTCTTTTGGCTTCCCAGTTTCCACGACATGGGGCTTATAGGTGGGATTCTCGTCCCACTTTATGGTGGCAAATTTAACGTCTTGATGTCACCAGTTGCATTTCTCCAGAAACCGCTTCGTTGGCTTCAAGCCATTTCGAAATATCGAGCAACGATAAGTGGTGGGCCAAACTTTGCGTACGAACTCTGTGTCCGGAAGACTACTCCCGAACAAAGAGCCTCGCTCGATCTGTCGAGTTGGTCACTAGCATTTAATGGTGCTGAGCCAGTTCGAGCTGAAACAATGAAAGCGTTCTCTGACGCTTTTGCAGTCAGTGGATTTCGAAAAGAAGCCTTCTACCCGTGCTATGGTTTGGCAGAAAGCACGTTGATGGTCACTGGGGGCATGAAGTTTGAACCTCCAGTCATTCGTCACTTTGACCCACAGTCTGTCGAAAACGGATCTGTCATTCTCGATGAAAAATCTGTCCCTGATTCGCGACAATTTGTTGGGAGTGGGCGGGAACTCGACGGACAGGATGTCCTGATCGTTGATCCTCAAACCTTTGAACCACTTGCACCAGATCAAGTTGGTGAAATATGGGTGAGTGGTCCAAGTGTGGCACAGGGATATTGGAATCGCTCTGATGAAACCGATTCCACTTTCCACGCGATGCTGAAACTGCCAGCAAGTGCTTCAGGCCCGGTTGGCCGGTGGACACCAAGTCCAGGACCATACATGCGGACGGGAGACCTTGGGTTCTTTGACAACGGTGAACTTTTTGTGACTGGCCGACTGAAGGACCTGATTATTATCCGGGGTAGAAATCACTATCCTCAAGATCTCGAACACGCCACAGAAGAAGCAAGTAACCTCGTCCGACCTGGCTCTGTTGCAGCATTTTCGGTTGAAATAGATGGCCGGGAACGAGTTGTTCTTGTTGCAGAACTAGAGCGAGGAAAAAGAGAGCGAACGGATGTTTTAGCCGCGTTTGATGCTATCCGCAAACGCCTGGCAACGGAACACGAAGTTGCAACAGAGGCTATTGTTCTCGTTCGACCGAATAGTATTCCTAAAACCTCTAGCGGGAAAATTCAACGACATGCTTGTCGACGTCAATTCCTAGATAAATCACTTTCTGTGATCGAGCAATACATTAGTTGGCTTGAACCAACCAGAGAGACGACCTCTCCGAAGCCGCCCTCCTCCGAGCCACCGCGACTCGCACGACAGCGGCCTCTTGGAGAAACTTCTCACGGCCACAGGCCAGATAGAGAACTTCCAAAGGAAGTTATTCAGACAGTCTTCGATCATGTCAGACGCATCGCAAAAGAACGTGCTGGCAATCTCACGCTAGATACAAATATTGTCGAACTTGGCCTTGATTCACTCGAGCGAATGGAAATTGTCTCAAGCCTTGAAGAAGCATTCGGTGCTCGATTCCCCGAACAGGTTTTACCCACTATAGAAACCTGCCGTGAAGTGATTGAAGCAATACTCGATCACATGCCTCTGGAAGGTCATGACCAGGTGAAGCCCGCGCGTGTGGTAGCGGAAATAACGCCCGACGCTTATGACATCGCCCAATTTCCAGAGGTGCGTGCCCTCGAGCAGAACTTTGCAATGATTCGAAATGCTGGTCTTGAAAACCCCTACTTTAGTGTTCACGAAGGCAAAACGACTGATAAAACAACGATTGATGGTCGTGAACTTATAAGTTGGTCTTCCTACAACTACCTGGGAATGTCTGGCGATCCAGTGGTCACTACCGCAGCAAAAGAGGCCCTCGATCGTTTTGGGACGAGCGTCTCAGCAAGCCGGCTTGTCTCCGGTGAAAAAACAATTCATCAAGAACTTGAACGAGCCTTTGCTGACTTTATTGGAACTGAAGATGCTGTCACGATGGTTGGTGGACACGCGACGAATGAAACAGTCATTGGTCATATCGTTGGCCCAGGTGATCTCGTACTCCATGACGCCTTCGCGCATAACAGTCTACTTCAAGGTGCCATACTCTCGGGTGCTCGCCGCAGGCCATTTCCGCACAATGACTATCAGACCGCAGAAACGATGCTTGCTGAACTTCGCAGCCAGTATCGCAGGGTTCTCGTTGTCATTGAAGGCATCTACAGCATGGACGGTGACTTTGCTGACTTGCCTCAATTCATTAGTCTCGCCAAACAACATAAATCGCTTCTCATGGTAGACGAAGCACACTCACTCGGTGTCATGGGACCAACCGGACGAGGCATTGGTGAGTACTATGGAGTGGATCCGAAAGACGTTGATATCTGGATGGCGACTCTGTCGAAAGCCTTTGGAAGCTGTGGTGGGCTCATTGCCGGATCCTCAACACTTATCCAGTGGTTGAAATACACGGTGCCTGGATTTGTCTATTCCATCGGTCTACCACCACCAGCTGCTGGTGCTGCCCTAGGAGCACTGCGTCTCCTTCAAAATGAACCGCAGCGGGTTACCAAATTACAGACGAATGCAAAACATTTCATTGATTCAGCAAAAAAGGCAAGGCTTAATACTGGAGCCTCTGGTGGGTCTGGTGTTGTACCCATCATTCTTGGGAACTCGATCAATAGCCTGAAACTGTCACGGGCGCTGTTTGAGCGAGGCATTAATGTACAGCCAATTCTGTACCCGGCAGTTGAGGAAAAAGCAGCACGTCTTCGATTCTTCATTACGGCAAATCACACGACAGACCAGATCGAGAAAACTGTGACTGCCATGCAAGAAGAACTAACCAAAATTGATCCTCTATATGCTGCCCACCTTCGTGAAAAAACCCCTCCCGTTTCAGTTGCTTAATCTCTGTGAACCGGTGACAGGCGTTTGCGTCATAGTTTAAGCATGCAGGAAAGTCTGGTGAAATCTCTGCCGAACCATGTGGACTATGTCTTTCCTGGTGTACATCGCTATAAAGGGTGAATGTCTGAAGATCATGAAATTACAACACACCGGCTCATACTCCCAGCAGATGCGAATCATTATGGCACGCTCTATGCCGGAAGTCTCTTAAAGTATGGCCTTGAGGCTGCGTACGCAGCAGCTACGCGAGGCGTTGGCTCCAAGGCAAACCTCATGCTGCGACGGGTCTTGAGCGTAGAATGTCGTCGAGCGGTACCAGTGGGTGCCCTTGTTGAAATACAAGGGGCGATTCTACAAGTTCGGCAATGTCATATCGTCGTCGGTGTTGTTGGCATGCCCCTCACAAACGAAGATGTTCCGTGGATGGACGGACTTTTTGGGTTTGTGCAGGTAAATGAAAAGGGACTTCCTGCTGAATTACCAGAAACGATTCGAACGGCTTCCAACAAGACATTCTGGGCACCACTCATCAATCGCCTCGAAGAGACAAAAACTCGTGGTGCAACTGCAGAATGGCTTGCAGCAAGAACTGAATAAAAACACCTAGCGATTCACTCGCTGTGAAAACCGCAACTCTAGTATTTTATTTCAAGACCAAAGTCGATTCCATTTGTGAGTACATACTCGTTACCGGAACCCCCGGGTGCTTGTGAAGTGTAATTAGTTTGTTCAAGTTGTAAGAATTCCTCTGGATTTCTGACTACCCTTTCACCGTTTCCATTACCATAAGTAATAGTATCAGTGCTTGTAATTGAATTAATAGCACCAGTCATTAATTTAAAAGTTAATAAATTACCAGCCGTTGCAGTAGCATCTGCTTTAATTTGATATACTTTTGTACTTGAACTAAATTGTATAAAATCACCAGCTTTAA
>CAJXFK010000014.1 GCA_913052575.1 uncultured Planctomycetaceae bacterium | reverse complement strand
GCTCCGAGAACCATTCCAGCTTGGCTTCTTATTTTCGTTATATGCTTCACCTGTTCTCTCATGCCAGATTGGTTTCCCAGTGATACGATCAAAGCACGAAAGATATTCATCAGCATCTGAGGCGGTCGACGGTCCGTCACCTAGCGTAAATATTCTATCACCCACAATCGCCAGACTGGCATACCCACGGCCGGCACCCTTTGAACGCCAGACAAGTTTTGGACCATCCTGAGGCCATGCTTCCAGCAAATCAGTGTCCGGTGCGATACCAGTGCGGTCAGTACCACGAAACGTTGGCCAATCAGTTGCCCACGAATATTGTACAAGCACCAAGCCAAACGACATGATCAAACAGCTATACAGAAAGTTGCTCAGAAGGGACCGCATGAAATTTTCTCCAGAGAATTTTGCCGAGGCTTCGTACACCGGCAGTTCGCCTTTGTAGTATGACAATTCTTGGCTTGTTCGACCACTCATTCATGACGTTGATGCAATGAAATCCAAGAACCATGTAACTAGGCTACCTCATTCACCAGTCTTCATATCAGTGTGTACAAGAGCATGTAGTGAGTGTGGCCAATCTTATGGGTTGCAGTCGAAACAAAAGAGTTTTTGCAATACATACAAACGTGATCGAAAATCCAGAACTTATTTACGACGCAACGGTTTCTTCTTTGGGCGGTTTCCGGCTAAACCACATAACAACGGAATAGAAGACTGGTGTAAAGAAAATTCCGAAGACAGTGACGCCAAGCATGCCAGAAAAAACTGCAGTACCAAGGGCCACACGCATCTCAGCACCCGCACCTCGTCCAATAAGCAGGGGCACAACACCAAGAATGAACGCGAGAGATGTCATCAGAATTGGTCGCAGTCGTTGAGTCGCTGCCTCAAGAATTGCCTGCATGCGTGGCAGGCCATCAGCTTCACGCTGTTTGGCGAACTCTACAATCAAAATGGCGTTCTTAGCTGCCAGCCCCACAAGAACGAGAAGCCCAATTTGAGTGAAAATATTATTGTCACTCCCGGCAATCCAGACACCTGCTATAGCGGCCAGCAGACACATTGGCACGATCAAAATAACAGCGAGCGGTAGCAGCCAGCTTTCATACTGAGCAGCAAGTACAAGAAACACAAAAAGAGTTCCCATTGCAAAAACAAAGCTCGCGGTATTGCCAGCAAGTATTTGTTGAAGAGACAAGTCTGTCCATTCAAAGTCAATACCCGGAGGGAGCAATCCTCGTCCGTCAGGAGGTTCTGCTGCGAGCGTTTGAACCAGGGCAATGGCATCACCAGAACTCGTGCCAGGCAATGTTGATCCAGAGAGATCAGCAGACGGTGCAAGGTTGTATCGTGTGACAACCGCAGGACCACTGGTTTCTTCGACGGTCAGGAGTGTCGCCAGTGGCACCATTTCTCTGTCAGTATTGCGAACTTCAAGTCTACCGATGTCTTCCGGACGCATTCGGAATGGTGCATCAGCCTGAGCCATAACCTGCCAGTTTCTGCCAAAGGCCGTGAAGTCATTGACGTAAGCACTGCCAAGATACACCTGGAGTGTCTGATGAATTGACTCGATTGATACACCCGCTGCTTTTGCCTTCGTGCGATCAATGTTGATGAATAGTTGAGGCTGATTTGCTTTAAAGGTTGAGAAAAGTCCAACAAGTCCGGGCTGTGCAGCAAGAGCATCAGCTAAGCTGGCTGTCGATTGCTCGAGTTCAGTTGCTCCGTGGCCTGTGCGATCTACAACTTGAAGCTTAAAACCACCCGTGTTTCCGAGACCATCAATTGGTGGTGCATTAAAGACGACACAGCTTGCTTCACGCACACGATGAAATGCTGTTCGTAATGTTTTTGCTATTTCGAAAGATGATTGTTCAGGATTGATGACTCGAGTCGCAAACGGATCTAACATGATAAACATGCCACCAGCATTCGACAGGCTCACGCTTGATAATAAGGAATAGCCTGAGACAGATATCGTGTGGGCAACACCGGGTGTCTCCGCAGCAATCTTTTCCAGTTCATGAATGACACGAGCTGTCCTCTCGTGACTTGCTCCTTCGGGGAGCACTGCATTGACAAGAAGATACCCCTTGTCTTGTTCTGGAATGAAGCCCACAGGGACTGTATTGAATCCAAAATAAGTGAGACCCATCAGGGCAATGTAAATCCCCACCATCACGATGCCAATTCTTAAAAGAATACCAACAACTGCTCCATAGACTCCTGTCGTAACATTAAAGAAGAGATTGAAAAGTTTAAAAACCCACGCGAGAAGCATGTTGAAGACGGGGGTGATAAAAAATCCACCAACAAATCCAGCCCCAAATACACTGAACCTGACAGCCCACATAGAGAAAGGAGACGCAGGTCCGTCAGCGATACCTATCCAGACAAGAGCAAAGTCTTCAGCAACCCAGAGTGCCAAAAGGCCAGTGAGCAGGCACACCACGGTAGTTGGTAGAGCATCGTTCTTACGGTGTTTCCTGTCGGCCGAATCATTCGTAGCGTGCTCTTTGAAGAGGATTGCTGCCAGCGCCGGAGACAGGGTGAGTGAATTGATGGCTGAGAATGCAGTACTCGCAGCAATGGTAATAGCAAACTGTCGATAGAACTCACCGCTTATACCCGTAATAAATGCTGTTGGAATAAAAACGGCTGCCAACACCAAGGCAATTGCAATCAGTGCACCACTGACTTCACGCATTGCTTGCTGTGCAGCTTCGCGTGGATGAAGCCCCTTCCGAATCAGACGCTCTACATTTTCGACAACAACAATGGCGTCATCAACAACAATGCCGATAGCAAGTACGAGGCCAAATAATGAAAGGTTATTCAGTGAGAAACCAAGACCGGCCATCACTGCGAAAGTGCCAATCAAAGAAACTGGTACCGCAATCATGGGTATTAATGTTGCCCGCCAGTTTTGGAGAAACAAAAGGACAACAATGAAAACAAGGACCACTGCCTCAAAAAGTGTTTTTATAACCTCTTGAATACTCTCCTCTACAAAAATAGTCGTGTCATAGAGAACACCGTATTCCAAACCGGAAGGGAAGTTTGTAGCAAGCTTCTCCATTTCCTGCCGGACACGTTTCGCTGTTGCAATCGCGTTCGATCCAGGACGCTGGAAGATTGCAAGTGTTATTGTCTCGTCACCATCGAGGCGACTCACTGTATCTTCATTTTTGGCACCAAGTTCGACTCGTCCGACATCGCGAATCCGAACGATTTCACTACCAACGATCTGTGTGCCAGGTGTTGCTGGTGTGTCATGTCCAGTTTTTACAATGACATTTTCAAACTCTTCAGGCTCCAGGAGCCGTCCAGTGGTATGGAGAGGTACTTGAAATGCTATTCCAGGAGATGCAGGTGGCTGACCAAGACGGCCGGCCGGTACCTGGATATTCTGTTCGCGTAATGCGCGGACAACATCACCAGCAGTCATATTGCGAGTTGCGAGTTCATCTGGATGAAGCCAGATTCGCATGGAATAGTCACGGGCTCCAAGAAAAGAAACATCACCCACACCATCAAGTCGTGCTATTGCATCCTTTACTTGAATCAACGCATAGTTGCTCAGATAGAGCTGATCATACCTACCGTCTGGTGAAAACAGATTGACACAAAGAAGAATACTTGGTGATTTCTTTTTGGTAATCACCCCTTGCCGTTTTACTTCAACAGGTAATTTGGCCTCTGCAATCGCAACACGATTCTGTGTCAATACTTGAGCGAGATCGATGTCGGTCCCGAGTTTGAATGTGACATCAATAACAGATTGCCCGTCACCGGTACTTTTTGATGAGATGAACAGCATATCTTCGACACCATTGACCTCCTGTTCGATTGGGGTTGTGACAGTGTCGGCAACGACCTGAGCAGATGCACCGGGATACACGGTTTGGATTGATATAGTTGGTGGTACAACCTCCGGGTATTGGCCCACGGGAAGCCCAATGGCAGCAATACCACCAACAATAACAATCACGAGTGAAAGTACCGTTGCGAAGACTGGCCTGTTGATAAAAAACTGGCTGATCACGGGCTCGTCATTTCCTGTGGTGTTTGACGAATCATTGAATCTTCCAGAGGCTTCACAATACTGCCTTCACGGGCTCGTGACATACCAGAAACAACAATGCGTTCATTGCCATCGAGACCATCTTGGACGACACGGAGCATTCCATCACGAGATGGAATACTTCGTCCAGTGGTTACGGTTCGATACTCAACTCGGTTTTTTTCATCAACAACTGCAACATATTTTCGACTCTGATTGATACCGAGAGATCGTTCTGGCACCAGCATTGTTTCCTCTGGTTCGGCAGTTGTAAGCTGCACTCGCATAAACATGCCGGGTGTAATGAGCTCATCTGGGTTAGGCAGGAGTCCGCGGCATCGTACAGTTCCAGTGGTTGGCTTCACGCCAATATCTACAAAGTCAAGAATGCCTTTGTGCATAAAAAGTTTCTCTGTGACGAGTCGTGCAGAAATAGGGATTTCAAGTTCTTTAATATCTCGCCATGTAACGACTTCACCACCACGTTTTGCAATTGCCCGCTGACGTGCGAGCAGCAGTGCGCGTTCGTCAGTATCAAAATACACCTCAATAGGCGAAGTAGTAACAACTGTTGTCAACCGTGTTGCCAGACCACCAGTCCCTACAACAAGATCTCCGACATCTACTTCACGGGTACTTACTCGACCAGTTAGTGGTGTTATCACCTCACAAAATTCGATATCGAGTTCAGCTTGAGCGACCGCTGCACGAGATTTATCAAGCATTGCTTTCGCAACATCACGCCTCGCAACGAGTATCTCGTATTGCTCTCGTGTCACGACTGCTTTCGGAAGCAGTTTTTGATAGCGAGAAACTTCACTCTCCAGCTCATTTAATTCAGCAAGAGCTTTGGCAACGTCAGCCTGCGACTGGTCACGAACCACGAGATACGGTCGTTGATCAATTGAGAATAAGAGATCACCTTTTGTTATTCGCTGGCCGTCACTGAAGTGAACCTGTGTGATAAATCCTGAAACACGAGCTTTGATCTCAACAGTTTCGACAGCGGCGGCATTTCCATTGAATTCCAAAGGGTTGGTGAGGTTTTGGATGCTTGGTTGTGTGACGATGACCTCAGGAATGGGCGGTGCAATCAGAGAAGGAGTTGGCCGCTGACAGCCCGTGAGCATACAGAGAGCAAGCATGAAAAGTTGCAAGATAGAGCGAGATGAATGATGCATGTACACGTAACGATTTCCTGAGCACAAAAGAGGTAAGGAATCTTGGATTCTATGATCTTACACGTTGAAAGTGTCTACGCCCGCACCACCTGCAAAAACCGTATTATTGATTCCTACAGGGTGAACACTATGTGCGTCTGTGCCATGATAGATGGTTTTTTGAGAAACATTTTCGTATTCAATGACAGCCGCGTGAACTCTTGATTCTGGCGGGTATGATAAGAAGGTCGTTACAAGATAATCTCCTTCCTTTTTTTGGAACAAGTCAGTGGCAGAATCAAATCGCTCTTCAGATGACCCTCTCCATTTTGCAGCCCGTACATCCATTGAACAAGTTGAGGAAGGCAATGAACTTGCTCCCAAGTTTGATGAAAAGGGATTTATTCCATGCGTTACAACGAATCATACGACAGGTGAGTTACTGATGGTTGCCGTGATGAATCAAGAAGCGCTCGAAAAAACAGTCCTCACCGGAGAAGCACATTACTTCAGTCGTAGTCGTCAGTGCCTCTGGCATAAGGGGGCGACAAGTGGTCTTGTCCAGAGAGTTCTTGAGATGCGAATTGACGACGATCAAGACTGCGTCTGGCTACGAGTTGATGTGACTGGTGATGCGAGTTGTCATGTCGGTTATCGCTCCTGCTTTTACCGCAAAGTGCCCGTAGGCGTTCAACGTGAAAATAGTACAGCGCTTGAGTTTCTTGAAACCGAGAAAACCTTTGATCCCAAAGAAGTTTACGGCGATGCTCCTAATCCAACGCAGTTGTAATTTAAAAAATAAATACTGAGTGAACATTTATGATGCCTGATACATCAACAACACAACTTGCACTTATTCGCCAATTGAAATTCTGTGCCGGTCACAGGCTCTATCGTCACGAGAGTCGATGTGCATTTTTTCATGGGCACAACTATCGTGTTGACCTTGAAGTGGTGGCAGCAAACGGTGGTCATGAGGTTGATGAAGTTGGTCGAATTGTCGATTTTTCTCTGATTAAAAAACGAATGCTTGGATGGCTTGATGATCACTGGGATCATGCTTTTCTGATTTACGAAAAGGATAAAAATGCGCTTGCCGCTATCGAGATCGTAGAGCCTGTTAAGTATTTTGTCATGCCGCACAATCCGACAGCAGAAAATATGGCACGGTATCTTCTTGAGGTGGTGAGCCCTCACGTGTTGTCAGATCTTGGTGTGATAGCGAGACAAGTTTCACTTTGGGAAACAACTGAAGCATGTGCTGTCGCAACACGATCGGAACATTTGGAAGCTATTGTTCCGCCTGTACCCGGTGTAGCTATTGTGAAAGATAGTAGAAATTCGGTGGTGCTATGAGTGCTTCAGAAACAGGTGGTATCTTTGGGCGTTTTCCAACGACTCGTTTCCGCAGAAATCGGCAGCACGAATGGCTTCGCGAGATGGTGGCGGAAACAAGTGTGTCACCACAAGACCTCGTCTGGCCACTCTTTGTACACGACAAAGCGGGACGTGAACCGGTTACGGCAATGCCTGGTGTAAATCGCCTCGCAATTGACGATGTTGTACAAGCAGCATCTGAGGCAAAGTCTTTAGGTATCCCAGCAATAGCACTTTTTCCAGTGATTGATCAGGAACATAAAACAGCAGATGGGCAGCATGCTGTTGATCCAGATAATCTCGTATGCCGGACTATTCAAGCAGTGCGAGCTGAGACAGGAAATGATGTTGGCATTATTTGTGATGTTGCACTCGACCCGTACACGACCCATGGTCATGACGGTCTTCTCGAAAACGGTCACATATTGAATGACGAGACCGTCACCGTGCTGCAGCAGCAGGCTGTCGTGCTTGCTCAGGCAGGCTGCCATATCATTGCACCATCAGACATGATGGACGGTAGAGTAGGAGCGATTAGAGATGCACTTGATAAAAATCATCATGATGAAGTGGGTATCCTTGCATACGCAGCAAAGTATGCCTCTGCATATTATGGACCTTTTCGGGACGCGCTTGGTAGTCATGCGGCTCTTGATACAGCAAAATCTCTTGGTGTCGGGGATAAAAAAACGTATCAAATGAACCCAGCGAACTCAGATGAAGCAGTACGAGAGGTTGCCTTCGATCTCGATGAAGGTGCAGATTTGGTCATGGTCAAACCAGCCATAACGTGTCTGGATATTATCTATCGGGTGAAAAAAACCTTTGGTGTCCCAACACTTGCCTATCAGGTTAGTGGGGAATACGCGATGATTCAGGCCGCTGCCGAAAACGGCTGGCTCGATGGGCAGCGGGCTGCTTTCGAAGCAATTCTTGCGATAAAAAGGGCTGGTGCCGACGCTATTCTAACGTATTTTGCACCACAAATTGCGAGACAGTGCTGAAACAGCAGGTGTGAAAGAGATCAAATCGAGTGCCACGCGAATTTTTTCGGAACCTTTCTACCAAAGGTTCGTGTTGACGGGATACGGATACATTTCTCATGATCTTGAGATCGCGGATGTGGAAGAATCGTTTACTTTTCACCATCTGACTTAAATCAGTTTCCATACCATGACGATTAAGTCGTCTGAGAAAAATATCTCTGAAAGGATGCTATGCACGCTTCACGCATTTCGGCCCAATGCCTTGCACTATTTGGATGCCTCAGCCTTATGCTGTTCCCCGTTTCCACAAATGCGCAAACCCCCTCGGCAGTCGACACTGAATTAGAAAGAGTGCGTGGCAACTGGCGAGTTGTTGAGCTCGTTGAAAATGGTCAAGAAATCCCAGATGAGCAGATGCAGTACTGGCTTCCCGGTGGAGGAAATTTAGAAATCGTCGACTACACAATTCTTTTTCAGTCACCAATTGGTGGAAGTAAAACAACCCGTGAGTTTCGTATTGATCCGACGTCATATCCCAAGCGAATCACGATCAAGAACAAGGATACCGAGACAGGAAAAGGCATCTACAAATTTGATGAGGGAAAACTAGTTGTCTGTTTCTCTCGGGACGTTTCAAAAGTACCCACTGAGTTTGGTGCACCAAAAGACTCTGCACGCGCTTTGGTTATTTTAGAAAAGTATGAGCCGAATAATTCAGCAACCCAAAAAGGTGCACCACGACCAGCACCAAAGCCAGTCCATGATAATCCACCGGATATGAGTCAGTGGCAGAGTGCAAATCCAACACCTCCACCCCCATCTGTTGTACCGGCTGGAGGTGTGACATCACGAGTCCTTACAGATGCTGAAGTTAGAGAGATGGCAGTTGGAACATGGCGAATGACAGATACCGAAGGATCCGTTGACATGACGTACAACGTTGATGGAACATTCCAAACGTATCGTTACTATCAAAGGATTCAAAATTTCCAATCCGTATTTGTGCCCTCTCCAATCTCGAGTGGCACCTGGATGATTTCGAATGGACGACTGATTACACACGTCACTGCTTCGGCACGAGTCGGAATGACGAATCAGACACTCACGCCAGCTGTTCGATCAATTTCTCAGACAGATCTTATTCTTGTCGATAACTTTGGTCGTGTATCACGATCTGTCCGTCTCCGCTAAGTCCGCGAATACAACAAAGCTTTCCCAGTCTGACCTGCAGTGGCAGGTAGTCTGGGAAAGCTATTGATTCTCGCACATCACACTGCCTCCAGCCACGGAGTCTTCTCACTCTGTTTGTTTTCTCTGAGTCTTTTTTGAGCACGCTTTTTTTGAGCCAGGCAGATTGTCCGTAATAATGCAGCAAAGCAAACGAGTCCTTCTCGTTGAAAACCCAAATGCTGGTGCACGTGACAAACAGGTGCTGCTCAATGATCTTCGGGAAGGACTCCTGTCGGCGGGTTTTTCCGTTGAGCAGGAGAGTGAGCCAGAAAAAATCCGTCAGCATATCAATGCGGCTTCTCGTTCGGAAGAAGATACATTGGCATGTGTTATTTGCGCTGGCGGTGATGGCACGATTGGCATGGTTGCGAATTGGACCAATGCAACGACACCACTTGCGATACTCCCACTAGGGACAGAAAATGTCCTCGCAAAACAACTTGGATTTCGTCCCGACATCAGGCAGCTTATCGATCGGATAAGGAGTTCAAAAACATTTTCAATTGATGCAGGAGAAGCCAACGGACATCTTTTTTTGGCAGTTGCGTCAGTTGGTTTTGATGCCGAAGTGGTTCGGCTTCTTAGTGCCCAACGAACTGGTCATATCGATCACACAACATGGATTGCACCAATTTTACGGGCAATTGGAGGCTATCACTTTCCTCTGATTCGTGTTTGGACTGAAGGAAAGAAAAAAGCAATTCATACGCGATGGGCATTTGTCCTCAACGTACCACGATATGCACTTGGACTGAAATTTGTTGCGGAGGGTGATTGTACTGATGGCCAACTCGATCTGTGTTGTTTTCGTGGTGGCCATTGGTGGAACGGAATTTGTTATTTCATCGGAGTTGTTTTTGGGTGGCACAGAAGCTGGCGTGACACACACGTTGAACAAGCGACATCAATTTTGATTGAATCTGATGAAGCAGTTCCGTATCAGCTTGATGGCGATCCTGGTGGTGAGCTGCCGGTTAGAATCCGAGTTCTTCCGGGTCGTCTCACATTTGTTGGCAGCTCGCCTGAATCTTGAAGTTGGCTTTCAAGAGTCATTTTAGATCCTCGAGTGAAGCGGGAGTCGTTTGAGTCACAGGCTGTTGTTCACATTCGGAACAATTTGGCCTACTTACCCTGGGGGCGAAAAGCCTGAATGCGTTGCGGGTCTGTTTCCAAGTAGGGAGCGTGTGCATTGCCGGTATGGATAAGATCAATACAGTAAGGAATTGCTGGGAAAATTGCATCGAGACATTCATGGATACTCTTCGGGCGCCCTGGAAGATTAACGACCAGAGCATGACCACAAATGCCCGCAGTTTGCCGTGAGAGAATGGCAGTGGGGACATATTGAAGTGATACCTGTCGCATAAGTTCACCAAAACCAGGCAGGAGTTTAGAGCAGACCCGTTCAGTTGCTTCAGGCGTTACGTCACGAGGCGCTGGACCGGTACCACCTGTCGTGATAACAAGACAACATCCATTCTGCGACATGTTTTCAATAGCCGTGGAGACACTCTGGATTTCATCCGAAACAATCTGAAACTCAGAGTCCCACGGGACCACAAGCACTTCTTGAAGATAATTTTCAATTGCAGGCCCACCCTCGTCAGCATACACACCGCGACTCGCGCGGTCTGAGACGGTCAGAATCCCGATACGAATTGGGGACCTACTATTCATTGATTCATCGAATCCATGACTCACCCAAGGACACCTTTTGTCTCAAGAAGTTCGATGATGGCTTCCACACATCGACTCACCGGAAGTTCGTCTGTCGGAAGAACAAGATCTGCCTGTGTTGGAGGTTCGTACGGTGCTGATACGCCAGGAAAGTTACCCAGCTCACCAGCATCTGCTTTTGCATACTGGCCTTTTTCATCACGTTCTCGACAGATTTCGATGGGTGCCGAGAGGTGAATAGTGAGGAATCGTTCTGTGCCAACAAGTTCAGCAGCTTTGAGGCGAGATTGTTCATCAGGTGCAACAAAGGCGGCAATCACAATGAGACCAGCATCGTTTGCAATCTTTGCGACTTCTACAGAACGTCGCAGATTTTCACTTCTTTGGCTGGCCGAGAAGCCAAGGTCACGGCTTATACCAAGTCGCATGGCTTGCCCATCAAGTGACATCACGGCACGTCCATCATCAAACAGTTTACGCTCCAGTGCCTGAGCGACTGTTGTTTTTCCAGATCCAGTGAGTCCCGTAATAAGAATCGTCACTGGTTTTTGACCAAATCGAGCATAACGTTCCTCGGACGTTACTTCACTTGTAGATGCAGTGAGGCCTTCGCTGACCGGTTCATCGTCCCAGTGGGCCGCCCCTTCTTCTCGTTCGCGATCGAGGATCATGCCGGCCCCAACGGTACCGTTTGTAACTCGATCAATAATAATAAATGACCCAGTTGCTCGGTTCCGTCGATAGGCATCATGAGCAATAGGAACAGCAAGCGTCACTGCACAGCGACCAATTTCATTTAGTGCCAACGTTGGAGCGGGTTCTCGATGAAGTGTATTGATGTCGACTCGATATCGGAGAGAGCTGACTCGTCCGGGTGTAACCTTGCCGGTTTGTTTAAAAAGATATTCTTTCCCTGGAACGAGTGCTGTTTCATCCATCCAGACAAGCATTGCTTCAAACTTCTGATCCACCTTGGGTAGATTACCAGCACGAACAATCATGTCACCACGACTGGAGTCAATTTCATCCTCAAGCGTAAGGGTGACTGACTGTGGTGCGAATGCCTCATCGCGTTCTCCATCAAACGTTACGATCGATTGAATACGACTCTTCTTGCGAGAAGGCAAAGTAATAATCTCATCACCTTTGCGAATGATTCCTGATGCGACGGTGCCAGCAAAACCCCGAAAGTCAAGGTTTGGACGCGTCACGTATTGAACAGGAAAACGGAAATCTTCCATGTTGCGATCGGATCCAATGTAGACAGATTCCAAGAGTTTCATGAGAGGCGGGCCCTCATGCCATGACATCTTGTCACTGTTGGAAACAACATTATCGCCTTTTAGTGCAGAGATCGGCATAAAGTGCACATCAGGTAAATCAAGTCGGGCAGCAAAGTCAATGTAGTCTCGCCGAATGGATTCAAATGCTTCCTGACTGTAGTCCACAATATCCATTTTGTTTATGGCTACGATAATGTGTTTGATGCCAAGCAGAGACACGATAAATGAATGTCGTTTGGTCTGGGGAAGAACACCGTGTCGTGCATCGATTAAAATGACAGCGAGATCAGCAGTCGACGCCCCGGTGGCCATGTTCCGTGTGTACTGCTCATGGCCTGGTGTATCAGCGATTATAAATTTTCTTTTGTCGGTCGAGAAATAACGATAGGCAACATCGATTGTTATTCCTTGCTGACGCTCATCTTCGAGTCCATCAGTAAAAAGCGCGAGATCAACCTCTTCACCGGTTGTTCCGTAACGCGTTGTATCTTTTTTTATTGCAGTGAGTTGATCTTCATAAATCATTTTCGACTCGTAAAAGAGTCGACCGATAAGGGTGCTTTTGCCGTCATCCACACTGCCACAGGTGATGAACCTCAGGAGTTCTTTCTGCTCATGTTGCGTGAGGTATTCATTAATATCGGTTGCAATAAGTGCTGATTGGTGAGACATAAGCTAAAAGTATCCCTCTTTCTTCTTCTTCTCCATTGAGCCCGCTTCATCGGAGTCGATGAGCCTGCCTTGCCGTTCTGAGAATGTGGTCAGGAGCATTTCCTGAATGATTTCAGGAAGTGTTGTCGCCTTTGAGTCAACGGCACCAGAGAGCGGGTAGCAACCAAGTGTTCGGAATCGAACATTTCGCATTTCGGGTTTCTCATTGGGTTCAAATTGCATTCGATCATCATCGACCATGATCATGACACCTTCTCGCCAGACAATCGGTCGTTCTTTTGCAAAGTACAGTGGCACAATTGGAATTTGCTCAAGATGGATGTACTGCCAGACATCGAGTTCAGTCCAGTTTGAGAGTGGAAATACTCTTATACTTTCATTCTTCTTAACCTTCGTGTTGTAGAGATTCCATAACTCAGGCCGTTGGTTCTTTGGGTCCCAGCGATGAAATTCATCACGAAAAGAAAAGACTCGTTCTTTGGCACGACTTTTTTCTTCGTCGCGACGAGCGCCACCGAAGGCTGCATCAAAACGATATTTATCAAGTGCCTGCCTCAAGGCCTGAGTCTTCATGACGTCAGTGTGCACTTTGCTGCCATGAGTAAAGGGATTAATTCCTTGTGCCCGGCCTTCTTCATTAACATGCACAATGAGTTTAAAACCCAATTCCTTAGCAATGTAATTATCCCGCAATTCATACATCTCCTGAAACTTCCAGGTGGTGTCGACGTGCATCAGCGGAAATGGTGGCTTAGCAGGGTAGAAAGCTTTCTCGGCTAATCGAACCATCACAGCCGAATCTTTGCCAACAGAGTAGAGCATAACGGGGTTGTCGAACTCGGCGGCTACCTCACGGATAATGTGAATGCTTTCGGCTTCAAGCTGTCGAAGGTGGGTGAGAGAGTAGGCGGTCATCGGGTCTCACGGTTGGGAAAGTGGAGATTTTCACGTACTGTAGGCAAAATCAGGGGCACGAAGCAATTCCGCCTCAGCCCTGCAATTTTCTTGATTATGGCAAAATTTCGTCTGTATGTTTTGGAGATCGCGAACATAGGTAATTTAGTGCGATGATCGACAAGTTCTTCCGGAGCCCCTCGGCATGAAAAAAAACATGATGAATAGCATTTTTAAAACAAGTGTAGTCGTGTGGGTATCTCTCTTCAGTGTTCTGTACGGAAACTTTTTCTTTCAATCGAGTTATGCAGCTGAACGAAATATTATTGTTTTCGTGACAGATGATGAGTCACCAACATTAGGCTGCTACGGTGACTCAGTTGCAGTGACTCCTGCTATTGATGCGTTGGCAGATGATGGGGCTGTGTTTGATAATGCCTTTGCAACAACGGCGAGTTGTTCTGCGAGTCGCTCAGTTATTCTTTCGGGATTACATAATCACGCCAATGGTCAGTATGGGCATCAGCATGACTTTCATAAATTTGCGAGTTGGTATGACGTAGTGAGTTTGTCACTTCCACGAGCACTTACACGAGCTGGTTATAGAACTGTTCGGATTGGCAAGTATCATGTGGCACCTGAAGAGGTGTATCACTTTGAGTCAGAGCGGAAGGGCTCTCCTCGCAATGCGGTCCAAATGGCAAATGCTTGCGCAGATGTCATTAATTCAAAAAGTGAAAAGCCATTCTTTCTTTACTTTGCTACTAGTGACCCTCATCGTGGTGGTGGCATTGATAAGGACTCTGCATTGAATCTGAAACCAGATCTTTTTGGGAACAAACCAAAGCGGGGGAGTCACAAGGATGTAAAGGAAGTTTTTTTTGAACCTGAAGATGTTCAGGTTCCGACGTTCTTGCCTGATACGCCTGAAACACGGAGTGAACTTGCTCAGTATTACCAGTCGTGTGCCCGAATCGATCAGGGTCTCGCACGACTCGTTGAGCTTCTGAAGAAAGCCAATGTTTTTGACAAAACGCTTATCGTTTTTACCAGTGACCACGGCATGGCCTTTTCAGGTGGAAAAACAACAGTCTATGAACCAGGCCTGCGGGTTCCTTTTGTTGTCTACGATCCATATGTAAAGGTTCGCGGTGTTCGGAGTCAGAGTATTATCAACCATACGGATATAACACCATCCGTGCTCGACTTTGCAGGTGAACTCGATCACTCAAAGCAGCGGCCCAAGCACTGGCTGCCACCTGAAGAATATTGGCGGGAGAAACCATACGCGACCAACGAGAACCATGGACCGCGGCATGGTTTACTCGCATATCATGGTCGCTCATGGTTGCCGATTCTTGCTGATACTGGCGTTGAAATACACGATGCACATTTTGCGTCACATACGTTTCATGAGATTCAGATGTATTATCCAATGCGGGCAGTGAGTGATCATGAGTGGAAATTGATTTGGAATATTGCACATCCGCTACCGTATCCATTTGCCTCAGATCTTTGGGCTGCCAGTAGCTGGCAATCTCAATATCAACGCAGCCTTGATGCTCCCTACGGAAATAAAACGGTCAAAGAATATATTTACCGGCCCCGATTCGAACTGTATCACATCAAGGGTGACCCAGAAGAGACAAAGAATCTTGCCAATGATCCGGCTCATGCGGGAACACTTTTAAAATACCAAGAAAAGCTCAAAGCAATGCAACAGAAATTCAGAGATCCCTGGATTACCAAGTGGGATTATGAATAGTCGTTATCTTCTCCACAGAAGCTGCAGAGATAGACCAAGACCTGGGTCGAACTCAATAACATCCGTTCTGCCCGAAGTGAAACTTGTCCCTTGGAAAAGTTCACGATCAAAAAGATACGATGCTAAAAATTCGAGGCTGAATCCAGCTCCAATTTGTCGATCAAGCCCGATAGCAGCACGTTGGTCGAATACATAGAAACGTTCTTTTTCGATAGTCCGATCAGCTAGAAAATAAATCTGCGTGTCGGTGCGATAGCCACCGAATAGCCAGAGTTTGTCAGCAAGGCGTCTTCGTATCATGGCGTTTACATTTACGATTGGGAAATAACTAAACGTCACCTCCCAATCATCGTTTGGTCGCCATTCCAGTCCGGCAGGCAGACCAATCTTTGCCTCAAAGGTGTCATCTGGCTTATAGAGATAAGCGATACCGGGCAGTGGGTAAGGCAACTGTGATGTTGGTGAATAGAAGAGACTAAAGCTCCAGTCATCACGCTGGTTGCGCGCTGGTACTGTCGCAAAGAGAATCGACATAAGCGTCAGGTCACGGCCAGCATGAAAAGGTTTATCACTCGCTGAACCAAAAAGAAACGTACCGCCAATGGTGCTTCCAGAAGCAAGAGGACGAATATGGGTGACGCCCGTTTCTACAAGCCAAAATTGACTCGGTACGGCCTCACCAGAATTTGGTAGCACTGCGTTTGTTGCAAGCTCAAGCCGACCAAATTTAGCAATTGCCAGCCAGAGTGGTTTCCCCTCTTCGGGGATGCCAAGGGGCATAGCCAATCGAGCAAACTGTGCATTCATTTGCAGATTTGCTGGTTGGTTCACAACGGGTGTGTTTGGCGCCCAAAAACCACCTATAGTCACCGGTGCGGCACGACCAAAGCTCGGTTTTTTCCCTCGTGAAGATCCCGGCTCAATTGGATCAAGGTCAGCAATCGGTTCGCTGGCAAACGTGTCCTGTTCGATATTAAAATCAACTGGTGGTAGGAGATCAATTCGTTGGTCTGGATTACGATACGGAGTCCACGGTTCTGCAGGACCAGAAAATCGTGTTTCTGCTCCAGGCGAACGCACAGGTTCTACCCAGACAACATCTTGTGCCGATAGCGCACTCGCCACGAGGCAACACGCGATCGATACCTGCAGACGTAAATGATGTAGGGGCACGATATATCCACAGATGGTGTATGAAGTTCGCGTGAGACTTTAGCGGCCGTGTGAGCGTCGTGCAATTGCGGAACCTATGCGCCAGAAAGACTTTTTAACTCGTTGTTTTTACGAATTTGTACAAATGAAGCACTCCGCCATCGAGTTGTCATATACATTACTTTTAGTGAAATTTATGAACATATTGGGCTTTCATGAGATGTTCATGAAGTAGGGTCTTTCCCAATCGCTGTCTCAGAGTTCGGAGCTCACGCCATGACAAAACTTTTCGATCTTGATCAATTTGTACAACAAGCAATTCAGCATCGCGCTTCGGATATTCACTTTCAGACTGGGGATGAGCCACAGTTTCGCATTGATGGTTCCATCCGACAGATCAATATGCCGAGAGTATCATCCCAGCAGATCGAAGACCTTAAGAGTTTGCTTTTAGATGATCGTTCATCTCGGCAACTTGAGGAGCACGGTGCTGTTGATTGTGGCTATCAAGTAAAAGGTCCGAATGGAACACAGGTATGTCGACTGCGAGTTAGTTTTGCAAAGTGCTTTACTGGTTTTAAGGTCGTTTGTCGTATTGTTCCGGATGAGATTCCGACGATTGAAGAATTTGGTATGCCAGATATTTTTAAAAAAATTGCTCTCGAAAATACAGGAATGGTTATTGTTTCAGGAGTGACTGGAAGTGGAAAGTCGACAACCATTGCTGCAATGATTCGTCATATCAATCAGCATCGAAAAAAGCATATCCTGACACTGGAAGACCCAATTGAGTTTATACATACTCCTGACCAATCAGTTTTTACCCACCGTGAGAAAAGTGCACACTTCGAGACTTTCTCAGACGGTCTGCGCACAGCACTAAGGCAAGACCCTGATGTCATACTCGTTGGTGAGATGAGAGATACAGAGACGATTCAAGCGGCCATGCAGGCTGCAGAAACGGGCCATCTCGTATTTGCAACAGTCCATTCGGCGAGCGTTGAAGATGTTCCTGAGCGTGTGATCTCCACATTTCCTGAAGACGAGCAGGATCAGGTTCGCGCACAGATAGCAAATGTGTCAAACAGTTTTATTGCACAGTCTCTTGTTCCTAAAAATGGTGGAGGCAGTGCTGCTGCCTTCGAAATACTACGATTGAATAACGCCGCTCGAAATCTGATTCGAGAACATAAGAGTTTTCAATTAAATTCAATTATGCAAACTCAGCGAAGGGAAGGCATGGTGACACTGACTCAATCTTTTATAGATCTTTACGCAAAAGAAGTAATCTCGGCTGATGTGCTACTGGCACACGCGCCGGATGCAGCACGTGCACAAACGTTTATTCGGGAAAACCCACAGTCGTCATGAGGCGAGGTTTTGTTGAGTTTGTGACGTAGATGAATTTTCTCGGTCAACGACTCAATGAAACAGATCGTTTGCTGTAGCGTAGAAAACCTGTGGAACAGAAGTTGAAGGTTACAGAATCTTTGCGAGAAGAGCACAAAATTTTTACTATTGCGTTGTGATTGATAGGACATAGCAACACATCGTGGCCGCGATGCGACGTTAAGGACTTTATGTGCCGGAAAAAGCACTGAAAAATAAAAGCAAAGGTAAGGTGTGCGTATATGACTATTCAAAAAATGATTATGGAATTCGTTGTGATCATATTCTCTTTGACACTTTTCACTGGTGATGAAAGGGTTCGGCCTCTTCAGCTAAAAGTTTCGCTACATAGTGAAATACGCGGTGATATTTTCAAGCCACGTTTTCTGGAATCTGTAGAGGATGTTGTAAACCTTCTTGGTCGACAAAGTGCTGTAGCTATTGACCAGCAGATGCAATTTGAAACACATGGAGTGCTCGTGTTTCAGTGGTCAGGGTCAGGTCGTGATGCACTTGCAATAAAGACGGTGCATGACGGTGTGGTCACGTTTCAATACACGCGTGGGAGAACACGTGACCTTCGTCAGCATGTACAGGCCTTTGTTTTGGATAAACGAATTGGCTGGAATGTGACAGATGCAGATGATCCTGATGAATAAACTCAAGATAAACCAGAGACGAGCACAAGAGCATTACAAGGTGATTCAAGACTCTCTTAGGCTTTCTGCCTGACGCCGTATTGTCTTGAGTTCACTCTTATCTTTCCTTACAAGATTCCGTATCTGCATGGTCATTCGCGGATTTTTCTTCAAAAGTTTTTCATGCCTGGCAAGAAAATCCCAGTAGAGTGTTGTGAAGGGACAGGCTTCAGGCCCATGTGCTACTTTTGGTTTGTATCGACATGTCTTGCAGGCATTACTCATTCGGTCAATGTAAGCACCTGTTGCACAATAGGGCTTGGACGCCATGACACCGCCATCAGCAAATTGACTCATGCCAATGGTGTTCGGTAGCTCGACCCATTCAACAGCATCGACGTAGACTGCAAGATACCACTGATGAATGTCTTCAGGTTTTACTCCGTACAGCATGGCGAAAAGTCCGGTCACCATAAGTCGTTGTATATGGTGCGCGTATCCGTATTCGAGTGTCTGACCAAGTGCATCTTTCAAGCAATTCATGTCTGTATCACCAGTCCAATAAAAGTTTGGCAATGGCTGATCGGCTCCCATGGTATTTCGTTGGGCGTATTCCGGCATGAATCGCCAGTAAATACCACGGACATATTCACGCCATCCAAGAATTTGACGAATAAACCCTTCGGTGGCCGCTAGAGGTGCAGATCCATTTCGATATGCTTCCTCAGCGGCAGCAACAGCATCGCGTGGGTCGAGAAGTTTTAGGTTGAGAGCCACTGAGAGGCGGGAATGGTAAAGCCAAGGCTCACCAGTCCATATTGCATCTTGATACACTCCGAAGTTGGTTAAACGATACGCAATAAAATCTCGTAACGCCGCACGTGCATCTTTCTTCGTAACAGGCCAATCAAATTTCTCTAATGAACCTGGATGCTTGTGGAATCGTTTTGTGACAAGATCAATGACGGTATTCGTAATGGAATCTGGTTTAAATCGTTTTGGTTGTCGTAATGATTCGGGCCCATTTTTACCAAAACTACCACGATTATCTGCATCGTAGTTCCATTGCCCGCCAGTAGGTTCACCGTCGTCCATCAAGATGTCAAAACGTTGGCGAAGTGGACGATAAAAATACTCAAGTCGCAGTTGCTTGCGACCTTCAGCATGTTCTGAAAATTCGTCAACTGTTGTAAAGAAGTGACGGTCGGGACGTATTTCAAGAGAAATCCCAAAAGCCTTTGCAGCCTCCTCAAGGGCGCTACGAACTCGCCATTCACCCGGTTCTATACAAATGATTCGTTCTGGGCGGAAACCCTTTTTGTTAAATCGGCTAAGACTTGTTTCGAGAGCTGCGGCTAGAGACGCTGGTTCACGAGGTTTTTTTTTGTCACAGAGTTCAAGGTAGTCAACTGTAAAACCATCATGTGACAACTGGTCACGAAAATGCCGCATCGCAGACAGAAAAACGGCAATCTTTGCTTTGTGAGTCCAGACATGAGTTGATTCTTCGGCCACTTCAGCCATCCACACAATGTCTTGTTTTTTATCAAAGTCATCGAACGCAGCACTTGATTGATCAAGTTGATCACCCAGAACCAGAACAAGATTACGGCACATAGTATTAAGGCTTTCGATGAATAAAGAGAGTTCAGAAAATACGAATTCGAGATGCCAAAAGACCTATTCCCAGCGAATTTAAGGAAATTTCACAAATTTCAAGGAAATGTCGTTAGTGGAGGTCAGATTTTACGGTTTTAAACGGTAGCAAGAATCATAGCGTCAATTGTCCCACGTGGGACTCATGAGAAAGGAAAACGAAGTGATTGCTCTCGCCGAGACACGTCGCCGACTTCCAGAGGCAGCAAAAGTATCTCAAAGAAATACTAGAATGAGCCCAGCCGCAACTGAACCAAAAAAGTTGATCGGCCTTACACCCGCTGAAAAGCGTCGAAAAACCATTTTGTCGAAGAAGAGAATAGCTCTGTTCGAAAGAGCCATCGAATATATTGGGGGCGATGTATTCCTCGAAAAAGACGCAGAGCTGCTTGCAAATTCACCTCCAGCAGATGCGAAGATTCCATTGGCAGGGTCAGCGACTGACAAAAAGGCTGCAGTGGGCCGTTCACTTTCTCCCTATTTGGCAAGTTTGTACCAGAATCGGCTGCTCTCGAAAGAAGAAGAGCAATTCTATTTTCGCAGAATGAATTGGTTAAAATTCCAAGCCATTCAGAAGCGTGATCGGCTCAGCCCGGTACGAGCCACGATGAAGCAAATGAAGCAAATCGAAGGACTACTAGCAGAAGCTGAAACAGTAAAAGCAATCCTCATTACATCTAATCTGCGACTTGTAGTATCAATTGCGAAGAAGTTTAATGAGCCAAGCCATTCGTTTGATGAACTGATTAGCGAGGGTAATGTTGCACTCATGCGATCAGTTGAGAAATTTAACTTTGCTTTGGGGAATCGTTTCAGTACATACGCGACATATGCAATTCAGAGACATTTCTTCCGAATTTCTCATAAAAGTCGACAGTATCGTACTCGTTTTGCCTCCGATGATGAGCCAGTAAAAGATCGTGCGGAAGAACTGTCAGATCATGAGGCATGCTCGTCTGAGCAGGTTCGGTATTTAAAAGGTCTATTTTCAAAATTCCTGGATTCCCTTGAACTTCGTGAGCAACAGATCATTTTGGCACGCTTTGGATTCGATGGGGATAAGCCAAAAACGTTCCGCCAACTAGGAACGGAGATGGGTGTCTGCAAAGAACGAATCCGTCAAATTCAGACCCGGGCTATCGCAAAACTTCGTTCTATGGCCGAAGAGGCCAGTCTTGAAAAAACTATTGGTGATTGGCTGTAGACTGCACTCTTCAACTGAAACAAACATCGCGTTGGAGACATGATATCGTGCAGAAAGTCTTGATTATTGGTGCTGGTGGTATTGGGTCAGCAATTGCTAAGTCAATTGTCGCTTCTGGTGGCAAAGTTTTCATAGCTGGCCGGTCGCAGGGTAGTCTTGAAAATCAGGCTTCTGAGTTAGGGTGTGAGTTCGGTCTTGTAGAAGCAGCTGACGCAACTTCAGTCGATGAATGCGGAGACCAGGCTTCTGCTGCCCTCGATGGTCTGACCGGCATAGTGAACTGCGTTGGGTCGATTCTCTTGAAGCCTGCTCACTTAACGAGTTCTGACGAATGGAATTCGACGATCACAGCAAATTTGACGACAGCGTTTCATTGCGTTCGTACTGCTGGACGACTGCTTCGGGGTTCCGGTGGCTCCGTTGTGCTACTTTCCAGTGCTGCTGGTCGAATAGGTCTTGCAAATCATGAAGCAGTGGCCGCAGCAAAGGCTGGTGTTATCGGTCTCACCCGTTCTGCGGCTGCAACATACGCCCGAGCACGTATCCGCTTCAATTGCGTCGCCCCTGGGCTTGTACGGACTCCACTTGCCGCGGGTCTTTTGTCGAGTGATCTGGCTGAGAAGGCTTCGGTTGCAATGCATCCACTTGGCCGGATTGGTGAACCAGAAGATATCTCCAGTGCAGTCTGTTGGTTCCTTGATCCAAAAAACTCGTGGCTTACTGGCCAGGTTCTTGGAGTGGATGGCGGTCTTGCTGACGTAAAAGCAAAAAGCTAACCCAAAGAATTTTGGTCAGACTCGCCGTCACATTCTATGTGCTTTCACAGATAGGATAGAACTCTTTGATAAACAACCTTTGAGACCTTGTCATGTCTACCTCCTCAGATTCAAACTCATTGTCTGTTGCAGATTCAAACGGTGCACTTAATGAAATCCATCACGTTGTAATTGCTGTTGGCAATGTTTCAAAAGCTGTTGAATGGTACACAAAGCATTTCCGCTGTGACCATTTCCGCTGTGACATTGAGTATCACGACGAGACACGGGCACTTTTTGTATTTGGGAATACTCGACTCGCTCTTGTGCCCCCAAAACAGCATCCACCGCACATAGGCTTCATCCATCCGCAGGCCGAATCTTTTGGTGAATTGAAGCTGCATCGAGACGGCACACGGAGTTGCTATGTCGCTGATCCTGCCGGCAATGCAGTGGAAGTACTTGCTCTGATTGGAACCTCATGAAAAACGTACATTCTGGTGTTCGACCCTTGGTTATCCAATTGCTAGCGACTAGTTTCATGACCGGGCTCATCTGGTTTGTACAGGTTGTTCATTATCCTTTAATGGAGGGATGGCCTCACGATGACTTCGGAAGTTGGGAAGCGGCACATCGGGAGCATACCGGACCGGTTGTTATCCCTCCCATGTTGATTGAAGGCGTCGTTGCAGTCTGGCTGCTTATGCATCGGCCACGGGGTGTCAATCCATTTTTACCTGTCCTCGGGATCATTGCCTTACTGGGAATCTGGGGAAGCACGTTTTTTCTTCAGGTGCCATGCCATTTGCAGCTCTCTATGGGCTGGGACGCTCAAACACACCGTTTTCTTGTCACGACGAATTGGATTCGGACAATACTCTGGTCATTCCGCATGGCCCTTTCTGCAGGGATGTTTTGGCAGTTTTGGCTGTTGCATAAGCCAGCTTTGGCCGATCTTGCGTCTCCCCAGCAGGACTCCTAATCTCCCAGTTCATAGCCGCATAACGGTTGTGCTCGTACGGGTTTGGCCAGGGAGATTGCTGGATGTTTATTTCTATTAACGAGGTCGTAAAATTAGTCGATGGACAACTTGTCCTACCTGATGCCAATACAGTCGAACTCAAGATTACCTCAGCATCGACTCTTGAGACAGCGACTGGAGGTGCCATCACACTTGTGGACTCGATTGAGCGGTTACCAAGTTTGACGCAGAGTGCGGCAGCCGCTGCCATTGTGCCGACAGGCGCTGGACCACAGGACCGACCGACAATTGAAGTTTCTGATGTCCATCAAGCTTTTGCAATCATTATTCAGCACTTCCGTCCACAACGCACTCAACGTCGACTAGGAGTTAGTCCACAAGCTGCAATAGACCCTTCAGCTCGACTCGCTGGTAATGTCGAAGTCTTGCCATTAGCTTTCGTAGGTCCAGATGTTGAACTGGCCGAAGGTGTCGTGCTTCACCCGGGAGTTCGTATCGGTGCTGGTTGTAAAATTGGTGCTGGAACAACTATTTTTTCTAATGCCGTTCTCTATGACGATACCGTTGTTGGAAAAGATTGTATTATTCATTCCAATGCCGTTTTGGGAGCATTCGGCTTTGGTTACAAACCAGACGCAGCAGGCCTAAAACTTTCTTCTCAACTGGGTTGGGTTGAATTGGGTGATCATGTTGAAGTTGGTGCCGGAACAACAATTGACCGTGGAACGTATGGGCCGACGATCATCGGCAGCGGGACTAAAATCGATAATCTGGTCATGATTGCTCATAACTGTCGGATCGGCCAACACAACATGATTTGCTCTCAGGTGGGAGTGGCAGGAAGTACAAGTACTGGAGAATGGGTCATCATGGCCGGTCAATGTGGCCTACGAGATCACATTCATATTGGTGATGGTGCAGTACTGGGCGCTCGATCAGGTGTTTCGAATGATGTACCTGCAAAGCATACTGTGCTTGGTGAACCAGCCATCGACTTGAAACAACGGAAGTTACAGCTCGCGTCGATGTCGAAGCTTCCTGAGATGCGCAAGCAGGTGAAGCGACTTCTCAAACGCGTTGAAGAATTAGAACAAGGCGCTCGATCATCAAGCGAAGAGTCGTCCTCAAAAGCAGCTTAAAAATATAATTCTGAAAGAGGATCTTTCAGAAGGAACGTTTCTAAATCGCAGACGAAGAGAAGCTGATAGCACAATGAAAGCCGTGTCCGGAGACGTTATCGAACTACCATCACTCGATGGAGAACTGGTTGGCATTCTCGCGGGCTGGGGACGTTTTCCAATAGCTACCGCTGAAGCAATTCGCAAACGTGGTGGCCGGGTGGCAATTTTAACAATCCGATATCATGCTGAAGAATCACTTGAAGAGATAGCTGATGTGTATGGAGAAGTTGGTGTTGCAGAAATTGGAAAAGCGATTGAATTCTTTCGGCGAAACGGTGTGCGTCGAGCAACCATGGCTGGCAAAATCCATAAAAAGAAACTTTTTTGTCGATTTGGATGGCTTCGACACCTTCCTGACTGGCAGGGACTGAAGACATTCTGGCCACATCTTATAAGTCGCAGTAAAGATAACCGTGACGATTCACTTCTTGGAGCAATTGCCATTGCGTTCGAGAAGTCGGAAATTCGTATTTGTCCAGCGACAGACTTTGCTCCAGAACTTCTTGCTACTGAAGGTGTACTGGCTGGTAAGCCCCTATCGAAACGCCGGATGTCTGATGTTGTTTTTGGATGGCGACTCGCAAAAGAACTTGGTCGTCTTGATATCGGACAAACAGTTGTGGTGAAAAACCAAGCACCAATTGCACTTGAAGCAATTGAAGGAACTGACGACTGTATCCGAAGGGCAGGGCAGCTTTGCCGTTCTGGTGGCATGACGGTTGTAAAAGTCGCAAAGCCTCAACAGGATGAGCGATTTGATATGCCTACCATTGGCATCGGAACACTCCAGTCAATTCGATCAGCAGGAGGTAAAGTGCTTGTCATTGAGGCTGGAAAAACAATTCTTGTTGATCAAGAGCAGATCACTGCATATGCGAGTCGGTGCGGTATTACTGTTGTGAGTTGCTACGACGTTGCCGGAGTGCCGTTGTTAGAAAAACCTCGCTATCACGTCGCCTAGCTGTATCGCTTTTCAGCGTAATAAATATAGACTTGATGGATGTTTATCTCATTCTTGCCACGACATACGTGGAGTGTTTTTCAAACAGTTCTTCTCATACTCTGCTTGAGTGCACTATCAATCTCAGCCGATGATGTTCCCCGGGATAAGAACTTAGAGAAGGCTCCGAGGCGGTCACTAGCAATTGATCTAAGAATCGATCGAAGTGTCAAAATTCCTCCGTCTGAAACCCATTATATGGGTCGAGAGATTGCCCAGACGATGCACTACACAGGAGCACCGTGGCTCGTTCGTGAAAGTCGCCAACGTGAGGAAGATTGTCGCCTCCTTCTTGAAGCACTTCGAATCCAACCAGGACAGACAATCTGTGATCTTGGGTGTGGCAATGGTTTTTATACCCTCGAATTAGCGCGACGTGTTGGTCCAGAAGGCACAGTGTATGCGGTCGATATTCAACCTCAGATGCTTCGGCTCCTCGTCACACGGGCTCGGCAGGAAAAGCTCTTTAACATTCAACCAGTCCTTGGGACATTCATTGATCCACGGTTACCTGAAGGGAAGGTTGATCTCGTATTTTGTGCTGACGTCTACCATGAGTTTTCCCATCCCGAAGCAATGCTTACACGGATTCGTGAAAGCCTTTCAGTTGGAGGGCAAATTGTTCTCGCAGAGTTCCGTGGGGAGGATGCCGGGGTGCCAATTAAGCCACTTCACAAGATGACAAAGGCACAGGTAAAGAAAGAACTCGAGCCTAATGGCTTTACGCTCGAGCGTGAATTTGATGACTTGCCTTGGCAGCACCTCATGTTTTTTGGTGTGAAGAATTAAGAAGGCAGTGCAAAGCTTATTTCCGCGGTAGCTGGCAGCTTCCATCGTCACATTTTCCAGCGATCCAAAGTCGTCGCTTTGCGACGAATGCATAGAGCCAATTCCAAAGTGGTAGTGTTCCTGGAATATGCAAAAGAAGAGCAAGTGGCCAGAGTAGTGGAAGTTTGCGAGAAAGATAACGAACAGCAACGGCACCACCGCGGGCGTTTCCTTGTGTATCAATCACAAACATCTGTTCTTGTAGCTGCTCGGAAGAAAGCTCCGGGAAATCGATCGACACACTCGATTCATGCAGCGATGTGTAGATAAATCGTCGCTGCACATCGAGTGCACGCAGGATAGCAATCTGACGCTGACAGAAACGACACTCTCCGTCAAAAAGAACAGTGTCGTGTGCCGGATGCTTGCTCGTGATGATCATTGTAAATCGTGAATTTTCGAGCACATTTTGTGAAAATAGCTGGGTACGCTTTTTGGAACCAGGTCGTGTTTTATTCTTTGATCAAACCATTTGGAAGTGTGCATAAATTTAAGATCGTAATGGCTCCTCCTGAGATGAGTAGCCACGGAGCCCATTCAGGTGCAGATATTGAATTCCCGGTACCGCCGGCGAGTGGCACAACCACAGCCGAATCAATAAAGAGTAGTTCAACACCGATCAACGTAGCGAAAATTCCAACCGCCAGAAAAATACTTTTCCACATAATGCTGCCTGAGAGTCAAATCTGCCACCAGTGCGAGAGTCTCCGTGCTTCCGCTTCTCATTGAATATCGACTGACTGAGGAACATAGCTAGAGAAGTCATGCCCATCGGGCAACCTAAACCGTCTGTGACAATAATTCGGTCTCTCGATTTCCTGAACACCCTTCCTGAATGGGGCTTCCTGAACGGGGCTTCCCGAACAGCACCACCTCTTCCTGATCCACTGGGGTTTTTACTGACCAGCAGCAGCATCAGTTGGTTGGTCACCTTCTGCTTCATTTGGTGTCTGTGCTGTGACAGCACGATGTTCAGCCGTCGTGCCTGGTACAAGTTGTGGCTTTCCACTCGTTGTCTCAATAATTTCTTGGAGGTCACTGCCATCGATGACCTCTGCTTCAATCAGTCGACTTGTGATTGACTCAAGTGATGCGTGACGGGTCTGTAAAATTTGACGAACCTGAATGATAGACGTATCAATGATGCGGCGAACTTCTTCATCGATTTCACGAGCGGTCTCTTCACTATGACTACGAGTTGGTCCAAAGTCAGCGCCTCCACCCGTAAGGAAAGGCGAACGCTGGCTTTCTCGGTAATTCACTCGGCCCAGTTGGCTCATGCCGTAGTCCATCACCATTGAGCGAGCAATTTCACTTGCTCGCTCCAAGTCATTCTGAGCGCCTGTTGAAATATCCTGATAGACCATCTCCTCAGCGATTGTCCCAGCGAGGAGAACCTGAATTCGGCTCTCGAGTTCACTCTGTGTAAGGAGATAGCGATCGTCTTCTGGACGCTGCATGGTGTACCCCAAGGCTGCAAAGCCACGAGGGATGATCGAAACTTTATGGACCGGATCAGTATTCGGAAGTGAATATGCCACCAAGGCGTGTGCTGCTTCGTGATACGCTACACGTTTCTTTTCATCTTCATGAATCACGCGTTTCTTTTTCTCAAGACCAGCGGCACCGCGTTCAACAGCCTCATTAAACTCTTCCATGCCAACAGACTTTTTATTGTTGCGAGCTGCGAGTAATGCAGCTTCATTGACAAGGTTGGCAAGGTCTGCCCCACATAAACCCGATGTGATTCGAGCTACCTGTTCGATATTAACTTTTGGATCAAGTTTCACATTAAGAACATGAACCCTCAGAATGGCCTCACGGCCACGAACATCAGGCCGGTCAACAAGGACATGCCGGTCAAAACGCCCCGGCCTAAGCAATGCAGGGTCAAGTGTCTCTGGGCGATTCGTAGCCGCCATCACAATGACACCAGAATTGCTTCCGAATCCATCCATTTCAACCAGTAATGCGTTGAGTGTTTGTTCTCGCTCATCATGGCCACCGACTACACTTGAACCCCGTGTCTTCCCGAGTGCGTCGAGTTCATCGATAAAAATAATACTCGGACTTTTCTGAGCAGCCTGTTGAAACATGTCACGAACACGAGCGGCTCCAACACCAACAAACATTTCAACGAAGTCACTTCCAGAAAGTCCAAAGAAAGGAACACCGGCTTCACCAGCGATTGCCTTTGCAAGCAGAGTCTTGCCAGTTCCAGGAGGACCAACGAGTAAAACACCCTTTGGGATATGACCACCAAGCACCTGATATTTTTCAGGGCTTCGAAGAAATTCAACAACTTCACGTAGTTCATCGACAGCTTCATCGATTCCTGCAACATCATCAAAGCTTATGCCGAGGTCTTCTTGTGCATACATTTTGCCACGACTACGGCCGAATGCCATTGGACTGCCAGCGCCTCCAAGTCGTCGCACCATCAGGAAAAATCCTAATGCAAGCAAGCCGGTCAACACGAGCATTGGCATCCAGTTCCGCCATGGGCTTGGTGGATCTTCATACCTGTAATCAACTTTATTGAGATCCAATAATTTTGACAGTTGCCCTTCAGAATTCTCACTTGGCAGCTTGGCAGTTTGAAATCGCAACTGTTCACCTTGAACATTGCCACCCGATTTTAATCGACCTTCGTCAATAGGTCGTAGACCACCTCGGCCATTGCCTCCCGGTAATGGAACTTTTCGCAACGTTCCAGTGACCTCAAATGCTCCGATTACGACGTCATCAATCGAGCAGAATCGTGAAACGAGTGGAGATCCCTTAGCCGTTTCACCTGTGACAACTTCAACAAATCGTGGTGATCCAGCTTGATCTTCTTCCTCACCTGCGGCTCGGATGAGCCGCTCAAGGTCGGTATAGCTAAGTTGCACTTTCTGCCCGGTACTAAAAAGACTGGCTGCAAAAAGGCCAGCCACTGCCACGGCAATAAGGGACCAGACGAGATTCGAACCACCGAAAGCCTGTTTTCGGTCACTTGACCGCCGCCCAGGGTCCTTCTCAATATTTTTTTGATTCATATGACGAAATGTCGCAATCGTTTCATTTTTTAAGGCAACAAAGCATTACCCTCTATCGTAGGCTCGAAAGAAGCCCGCGACAAATGAGTTGCATGGCATCCGGGGACAGGAGTGCGTAAACTAGGAATCTCCATGTTTTAACGTGTTTTCATATCTCCCCAGATTGACCTGTCCATGATATCACCCGACCGCACCGTGGCTTCGGCTACTTCAACGGCTGCCTCGGGCGTACAGGCCATGGGAGATCAATCAGCTGATTTTCAAATGTCCCAAAATAGCGTTCCATTACGTGTTGCCGTTCTGGGTTCAACCGGCAGTATTGGGAAAAATACTCTGGAAGTCATTGCTGCATCAGATGGGCGGTTTGAAGTTCATTTGTTATGCGGGCATCGCAGCGTTGATGTGTTAGTTGAACAAGCACACATCTATCGACCTCGGTGGGTTGTTGTGACTGATCCGACAGCCGCAGCGGCGATTGGCTCTGGGGCATTTCCGGAAGGTACGGAACTTGTCATTGGACCAGAACGACTCGAAGAACTTCTTGCGGGGCCAGAGGTTGATCGTGTGGTTTCAGCAATTGTTGGTGCTGCCGGTTTACGCAGTACCTGGTCAGCGCTTGCTGCAGGTAAAACTGTGGCACTTGCAAATAAAGAAACATTAGTGACAGCTGGTCCTTTAGTGACACAACTCGCCGCACGTTCCGGCGGTGTTATTGTTCCTGTTGATAGTGAGCATTCTGCGATCCATCAGGCACTGCGAAGTGGTCGTCGCCACGAAGTGCAACGAGTTGTACTTACTGCGAGCGGTGGGCCCTTTCGAAATCATTCCAAAGAACAATTAGCTGACGTGCAACCGAAAGAAGCACTCAAGCACCCGACCTGGTCCATGGGTCCGAAGATTACAATCGACTCAGCGACCATGATGAATAAGGCACTTGAAATTATCGAAGCTCGTTGGCTCTTTGATTTACAAGCTGATCAGCTTGGTGTGGTTGTGCATCCACAGTCGATTATTCATTCATTTGTCGAATTTGTAGACGGTTCGGTAATTGCCCAACTTGGACCACCAGATATGAAATTACCAATCCAGTATGCATTAGCCTATCCGGAAAGGTACGATGGCCCGGCTCAGCGGTTGGATTTCAGTGTTGCGCAGCGGCTGGAATTCAGTCCTCCTGACCTTGAACGATTTCCCGCCGTTCGTCTCGGTTATGATGTTGCTGCTCGAGGTGGCACTGCCGGTGTGGTATTAAATGCTGCAAACGAGGAAGCGGTACAAGCGTTCCTTCGTGGTGTAGTGAAGTTTCAACAGATTGCTGAATTGTGTGAGCGAGCAGTGGAGGAGCATCCATTTATTGGTGATCCGACACTCGAAGACATACTCAGACTTGATGTCTGGGCCAGAAAGGAAGTCCAAACGTGGATGTGTTGATGTCACAGAATGGTGTACTTTTTCCAATGACTCTCATGGGAATGTGGATTCTTCAACCAGCAAGCTGGCTTGTCATATTGCAGGTCGCTATCGGCCTTGGATTTGTCATTTTTGTTCATGAACTTGGACATTTCCTGGTTGCGAAAGCCTGTGGTGTCAAATGTGAAAAGTTTTATATCGGCTTTGACATCAACGGTTGGAGTCTCGGTAAATTTACATGGGGTGAAACTGAGTATGGCATCGGTATTCTGCCGCTTGGAGGCTATGTCAAAATGCTCGGTCAGGATGATAATCCTGCGGCAGCAGCACGAGAGGCACAGCGAGCGAAAGAAATTATTGAGTCAGGTGACCTGCCACCAGAGCCAACCGATGACCCACATCCGGCATGGGATCCACGAAGTTATCCAGCTCAGACAGTCCCCGAGCGAATGGCAATTATTTCTGCCGGAGTGATCATGAATGTGATCTTCGCGGTATTACTTGCAGCGTGGGCATTTGGTCTTGGAGTACAAGAACTTACCTGCGAAGTCTCGAGCGTTCGACCTGGTGGTGCAGCCTGGCGAGCTGGATTGCGTACCGGCGATGACATTATTGCCATTGGATCAAAAACTGAACCCGTGTTTACAGATTTACAAAAAGGTGTGACGCTGGGCGATCCGGTGAAAGGAATTGATTTCACCGTGCGACGACCTTCTGATGACAGTGAACGCACAGTCACACTACACCCTGATACCGACCTGGGTATTCCCACAGTCGGTGTGACAAGCCCTTTTTCGGTCACTTTCCCCGATAATCTTGAGCCGGGTCTTCCTGGTGCTGCTGCGCGAGCAAAGCCTGCTTTCGAGGCTGGAGATACAATTCGTGCGGTAGATGACGTGCCGATATCGAGCTATGCCGACCTGATCGCATCCCTTTCTGGCAAAGTAGATACAGACGTTTCGGTTTCGGTCACTCGTCAGGGAAATGATGTTTCTATTGTCGTTCCTGCTCAGCCACGGCATGAGACTGGCTTAGTGATGTCAGCTGGACCAATTGCAAGTGTCCAAGCAGATTCTCCAGCCGCTGCAGCTGATCTGCAGGCGGGGGACCGCATTGTTTCTATTGATGGTGAAAAACTTGAGAATCCCCTGACCATTGATGACGTACTGAAAAAGCGAGCTGGTGAGACTGTCTTGCTGGGTGTTCTTCGTAGTGATGCTGATCACAATGCTTCTGGGGAACTTGTCCCTGAAAAAATTGAAGTTACACCACGAAAGGTCACATGGATCGAGCAGGCTCGATGGCCCCAGAGTCCAGTTGCTGTCTCAACCCTTGGCATTGCCTTTAACGTCGGTTCTGAGATTGTGGAGGTGGTGCCAGGTTCACCGGCAGCTCTTGGAGGTATCAAGGCAGGTGAATTGGTAACACGAGCACGATTTGCAAAAAACGATGAACCTATCGATGAGGAGGATCCAGGCGTTGAATTATCCGAAGAGTCACAGAGCTGGCCTTTTGTGATGGCGATGCTTCAGCAGGCACCGAAAGGAACACGCTTACAGTTAACGGTGCAATCATCAGACGGACTTGCTCGAGACGTTGAGCTGAAGCCTATCGAATCTACGACAGACTTTGTTCTTGATCGAGGCCTCGTCTTTCGTCCGGTATACCGTCTGGTGAAAGCCAGTTCTGTCGGTGCAGCAATAAGTAAAGGTTTTTCGAAAACAGGAGAAGATCTGTCGATGGTCTATCGTTTCCTGCAGAAGATCACGAGTAATCAGATTAGCCCACGACTTCTCGGAGGACCGATTGAGATTGCCAAGCAGGCAGGAAAGTCAGCTGAAGAAGGCCTTGGTAGGTTGTTGTTATTTCTCACAATGCTCAGTGCAAATTTAGCTGTGATCAATTTCTTGCCGATCCCAGTCCTCGATGGTGGGCATATGGTCTTTCTGATGTATGAGTTTGTCCGTGGAAAGCCACCGAGTGAAAACGTAGTCGCAGCCTTGTCCTACGTTGGCTTAATTCTGTTGCTGTCGTTAATGCTCTTTGTGTTTGGGCTTGATCTCGGTCTGATTGCCAGGCGATAGATGCTTACGGTACCGATATCAATGGTTTTCTTTGGTTTGGATGACAAAATAGGGTTTTTTTATACCCGGGTGAATGATTGACGGCTATCGTTATGAATAACGAAGATGTCGGAGTTCACCATGTCAGTCGAAATGCTTTCTAGTTTTCCGAAAGAATTAACTGCGGAAGTTGATACGGTTGTTTTTGATGTTGTGGGCACACTCCTTGAGCCATCACCATCAGTTGCCAAGGCTTATAAAAATTCTGCTGAAACACTTGGCGTCACACTTCCAGAAGCGGACATTTCGAAGCGGTTTTCTGTGGCGTGGGAAAAACAGGAATTCTTTGATTCCCAACAACAACCAGCCTTTCGAACGAGTCGTAGGCGAGAATACGAACGTTGGAAGCAAATCGTATGTGAAGTCTTTGAAGGGTATACAGTTGCTGAAAAGATTTTTGAAGACCTCTGGCTCCACTTTGGAAAGCCATCATCGTGGCGTCCTGTGGCACAGGGATGTCAGCTTCTTGAGGCTGCACGCGAAGCAGGATTGAAAGTGGCAGTGGCCAGTAATTTTGATGAAAGATTGCTACCACTTGCTCAATGTGTTGAGCCGCTTATTGGTATTGAGAACATCTTTGCATCATCCGAGATTGGCTGGAGGAAGCCAGCGGTTGAATTTTTTAGAACAGTTGAGTCACGACTCGGCAAAGACCCACGTCAGCTGCTTCTTATCGGAGATGATCCAAGGCTCGACATTGCTGCTGCTCAAACTGCAGGATGGAAAAGTATGCGGATACAGTAATATCGGGAAATTGATCAATGTTTCCTGATACGACACGTAGAAACCACATCGAAACGACTCTTGTGATGACATACCCTCGCGAATGAATACGCGACGGTACATGCCTGCTGGCAGAGCACAGTGGTACGCAGACCACAGTGGTAAACTGCGTCATGCAGAGCCTATTTAACGATTGGTTCATGGCCTCTCGGACCATACCTCTTCACAGCCATGCATGGGCTGTAGTGATGCTGTTCTGCTGGCATGTGCATTCCTGCCAGTTTTTTTGTAACGATATCTTGTACCAATGTCTTCACCTGCACACATGACTTCAGCCATGTGTGACTTTCCGGGTAATTCCGGAAGCACTGCCTGTCTTGTTTGTCATGAAAATTGCAAAAAAACAGGTCGATACTTCATTAACAGTTTTAACCTGTACGGATTTGATTCTGGTCACAAGAGGTTTCTCTCTTTTGCATGGCGAAGAATCGAACCAATGTATCGGTGAAATTTAAGTCAGAATGAAAAACAAACTTTGTGAAGAGTCGCTTTTAAAGGATACATAAAATGCCTACTGCAACGATGTCATTTGCTCGAGTTGTGTTTACAAAGATGCCTCAGTGGATCAGGATATCTGGTCTTGCTCTTTGTACATCTGCAATATGTTTCCTGGCATTGAGCTCGGCAGCCAAAGTGATGGCCGGTCAAGACTGTGACTCATTTCTTTCAGGCTGTGATACGAGTAATAATTGTCGGCAATTCTATCTCGGCGGTATTGTTGGTGCAGACTTCGGTACGCTGAACAAAGAGGCCGGCCAACCTACTGTTGTGCCAAACCAATCCCTTTTTACTGGTGGTGGTACGCTCGGAATGCGATATCTTCGTGACGATGGCGCGTGGCGTTTCGAATTTGAAGGCCGTGGACGTGATCAAATTGGTGTTACGGAGGCCCCAGCAGGGGGTATTGTTGCTACGACTGCTGCTCGTGATGGGTGGTCAACGATGGTAAATGTTTGGCGAGACTATAAGGTCGTTGGAGATTTTAATGTGTACGCTGGTGCTGGTATTGGTGCTGGTGGCTATCGATCTGTCTTGCAGGGTTCAATCGGAGGTCTACCATTCTTTGCTGGTACTAAAAACGTCTCGAGTTTTGCCTGGCAAGCCGGTGGTGGGTTAATTTATGACGTATCAAATCGCATGGCGGTCGATCTTGGATACCGATTTTTTACCCTCGGCAATAATCGTGTAGATTCTCTCAGTGGTCTTCCCCCAACCGTGCCTGGTAGCTATCGCACAAATTATTCTGCCAGTGAGTTGTTGCTGACAATTCGAATCTATGAACCTTTCCGCCGTTGGCGGTAAGCGGCTGGGCTTTGAAGCTGTTCAGCAGGGTCATCAAGCACGAAAGCACTAAACAGGAAAGATTGCGCGAACCAGGGTCAACCAAGACCTCGGTACAGCATTGCAAGGTGTCAGTTGCAAT
>CAJXFK010000013.1 GCA_913052575.1 uncultured Planctomycetaceae bacterium | reverse complement strand
TCAGTGACAAGTCGATTACTAGTTGTTCGAAAAAGGTCTTGAAACTCGGGGCGAACGCACAAATCCCAGAAGTTGGTATGAACTGGTAGGCTTCCCACGAATGCCATTTCAACTGAACGAAACATGGCGGCTACCTCGGAAAAATAAAAACTTGTCCAATGTTCATTGAGGTACTCATGCGCTAGGTATCGTAAGTCTTGCTTCAAGAGACTATCGACGTAGGCTGCAGCCCGAGGGTTATCCTCGAAATACTTTGCCTTCTTATCACGGATGAACACAAGGTAAGTTAGTGCATCACGAATTCGCTGTGTTGTGTCGCCCTGCCTAAGTTGGGCATATTGACGAAGAATTCCCCGTATAGGCTGAAGATGAGCCCATCCAGGCATTGCATTGTAACTGACTAAAAGAAGCCCACCTGGAGCAAGATGTTTTTCGGCAATACTAAGTATCTGTTCCCTTACTTCCGGGGAAACCCAGCTGAAGACACCGTGGAGCGATATGAATTCAAACGTTCCAATGTCTTTCGGTAGGCTTGTGAAATCAGAATGGATTGCCTTTGCGTTATTCAATCCACCAGCTGAGATAATTTTATCTACTTTTTCAATATGGCTCGGATTGATATCAATGCCAACAAAATCACCCTGTGGATTTGCTGCTGCAAGTGTGGTTAAAGAATTTCCGAGTCCACACCCAAGCTCGAGGTAGCGAAAGTTATCAGTGGTTGCAGGAGGAATAACACGATTGAGTGACGCAGCATATCGTATCGCTGTGGGTGACATGTGCGGGTAAAACCCTGGGATGTAGTCAAGGTCCGTGATATAGCCAGTTGCTGTTGTCATTTGTTGTTTGATTTCTTGAAGGAAAACCTAAAGATCAGGTTGCCGAAAAAGAATAACACGCCTGTTTTAATATGCTACAAATTCAAGGCTTTAGGTAGATTTCTATCGGCGTGGACGAAATTAGCAGGTGGAGGGTACATTTCCTCGAAGACGGTCCTGACGGTGGCTTGGTCGAACTGTTTCTGAGGGTTTTTTGAGATGCCAAAGCGTGGCTTAATACCAGAATATCTAGTTTCCGATCTTATGGCAGGGGTTGTTGTTTTCCTTGTGGCGTTGCCGCTCTGTCTTGGCGTGCCCTTAGCTGCAAGAGCACCATTATTTTCAGGTATTGTTGCCGGAATAGTGGGCGGCATTGTCGTCGGAGGATTAAGTGGTTCTCGCACGAGTGTCTCAGGTGGTTCGCCAGCGTTGATCGCTATAGTCTCTGCCCAGACAACAGCCCTCGGTGGATTTGATGGATTTTTGACGGCAGTCTTACTGGCTGGAGTTATTCAGATAGCTTTTGGCCTGCTCAAAGCAGGATTTATCTCCTCATTCTTCCCAACGAGTGTGATTAAAGGACTGCTCGCAGCGATTGGTATCATTATCATCCTGAAGCAACTTCCGCATTTGATCGGCTATGACATAGACCCAATCGGTGAAATGTCATTCAATCAGCCAGACCGCGAGACAACTTTTTCTGACTTGCCAAAGTCAATCAAGTATTTCTTACCTGGTGCTGCAACCGTAGGCATTGGCTCACTCCTTTTGGTCATTGCGTGGGATCAGATTAGCTGGTTACGGAAAACGCGCATACCAGGTCCTCTTATTGCAGTAGTTGGCGGTACTGCCGTGAATGTACTGCTTAAACGTATGGGAAGTCCGTGGGCCATCGGCCCGACGCATCTCGTTTCAGTACCTCTGCCAAATGGTCCAGAGGGATTGTTGGGCTTAATAACATTTCCTGATTTTTCAAGCCTCGCTGATTCGCGGGTTTACGTGTCTGCTGCAACCATTGGTATCATTGCCAGTCTCGAATCACTTTTGGCGATTGAGGCAGTTGACAAAATTGATCCACGTCAGCAACGTACTCCTCGGAATCGAGAACTTTTAGCACAGGGGACCGGTAATATTATTTGTGGCCTGCTTGGTGGGCTACCGGTGAGTGCAGCAGTCATTCGCGGTACTGCAAACGTCAATGCTGGGGCAAGAACACGTTTTGCCACCGTTTCACATGGTCTTCTGTTGTTGTTGTGTGTGCTGCTTCTTCCCGCTTGGCTTAATGAAATACCCTTGGCGACACTTGCTGCTATTTTGATTAAGACGGGTTACAAATTAACCAATTTGAAGCGTTACTATCAGTTGTGGCAGGAAGGGTATTCTCAATTCATACCATTTGTTGCCACCGTTCTGGCAATTGTTCTGACAGACCTTTTGGTTGGTATAGGCATCGGCCTGATCTGCAGTATTATCTTTATCTTGCACTCTAATTATCGACGCCCTCTTGTTAAAAAACTTGAGCGTCATGCCTCGGGAAATGTTATTCGGATTGAGTTGGCGAACCAAGTGACCTTCTTTAATCGTGCCGCATTGCAATCGGTATTGTACGAGGTTCCACCCGGGGGAACCCTCCTCATCGATGCTTCAAATGCAGATTATATTGATCCGGATGTGATCGATCTATTATCTGACTTTCAGAAGACCGGAGCGCCCGCTCGCTGGGTACAGCTGAGTCTGGTCGGCTTTGGAACCCGCTATCCTAACCTTCATGACGAGATACGGTTTGTTGAGCACTCAAGCCATGAGGTGCAGCAGGCCGCAAGCCCATCTGAAGTACTTGCTATGTTGCTGGAGGGTAATAATCGATTTCGTGACGGGGAGCCACTAAAAAGGAGTATGGAGAGGCAGAGGACCGCAACGGCTACGGGTCAGCACCCTCTAGCAGTGATATTAAGTTGTATTGATTCACGTTCACCGGCTGAGGCAATTTTCGATCTTGGGCTCGGTGATGTGTTGAGTGTTCGTGTAGCTGGCAATATTACGACCGAGGAAGTAATCGGAAGTATCGAATTTGCAGCAATCGTGGCGGGAGCAAAATTAGTTGTTGTGGTTGGGCATACACGATGTGGTGCGATCGAGTCGTCAGTAACTGATTATTGCTGTCCCGATCAGTCTCTTGCACCAGAATGTGTACACGCAAAAGGCATTCTTCGAGAGGTAGCCAAGGTGGTTAATGAAGATGACTGTCGAGGCGTTGCAGCTTTGAAAAGCAAATCTCATCAGGAGATTATTGATTCGGTCGCCCGACGAAATGTTGTTCGGGTAGTACGTAAACTACTTGAAGGTAGTAAGGCTGTTACGGTGCAAGTGAAGAAGCAGCGTCTTGGAGTTGTTGGAATGATGTATGACGTTGTAAGTGGAGAAGTCGAAGTTATTGATGAGACGCGCCATGGCGTTTAGGTTGCTGCTTTTTTTTTCGATAAACGTTTGGAAGCACATCAAGTTCGAGATCGGCGATTTCATTGCGTTCGATATGCTCCCAACCAATTCCGCCCATTGCGGCATTGTCAGTGCAGAGATGAATTGGTGGTATAAGAATCTTTGCGCAGTGCTGTTGCCCGAGTTTTTCAAGGGCGGTCCGAAGGAGTTTGTTTGCGGTTACTCCACCACCAACTGCCACGATACGGCAGCTGGTCTTTTGAATGGCAAGACTTACTTTTGCAACGACGGAGTCGACAGCCGCTTGCTGAAAAGATGCTGCAAGATCAGCACGCTCTTGGTCGCTCAGGCATCGTGGAGAGGTCATTCCGGGTGGCTGTATTTGGTATCGCACGGCAGTTTTGAGACCACTGAAACTGAAGTCAAGGCGAGAAGAGTCTTTTGCAAGTGGTCGTGGAAAGCGATGTGAACGCGAATTACCCTTGAGAGCTAATTTCTCAAGCTGAGGCCCGCCAGGGTACCCTAGGCCGAGGAGGCTGGCGACTTTGTCAAAGGCTTCACCAATGGCGTCATCGATTGTGCCTCCGAGAGCCTCAAGGTCAATCGGGTTTTTTAGGTGAAAGAGAGAAGTGTGTCCTCCGCTTGCAACAAGTCCGATTGCAGGATAGGTGAGCTCTTCGCCAAATGCTATTCGGCTTGCATAGAGATGGGCAGCAAGATGGTCATATCCAATTAGTGGTATGCGGAGTGTGCCAGCAATTGCTTTTCCGGCTGAGAGACCAACGAGAAGAGACCCTATCAAACCTGGCCGGATCGCTACAGCAACGGCTCTAAGTTCAGTTTTCCGAATGCCTGCTTTTTGGATTGCTTGATCAATTACAGGAATAATTCGTTCAACATGTGCACGAGATGCAATTTCGGGCACAACACCCCTCCAGCGAGCATGCAATTCGTCCTGGCTCGCCACGACACTTGAGAGAACGTGTCTCTCTGGCGATATGATTGCCGCGGCCGTTTCGTCACAGGTTGTCTCAATAGCAAGGAGTGGCATACAACAAGTCTATCTTATTAGTTTGCTGGTTCCCTCTAAAGCAGGTTTCCGCTATATCAGTTGCTCTAAATCTACGTCCCAATCTGTTTCTGTGTCCCGAACTATGATTAAAAGTCGTACCACATGCCAATGCCTGCTCGGTTTTGATTCAAAGCAGTAATTCGTCCAGTCGTTGCATCAGTCTTCGTAAATTCATACTGCGGATCAGAGCCGTATAAATATTCAAAGCCAAGGCGGAAAAGCTTTTCACTTTGATATCCTCGCCAAGCCCATCCAACTTGAGCACAGACATTTCCTCCCCAGTTGAGTTCCTGGCGAGTCATTCCATTCACAGCAAAAAATGGTGCTCCACGGATTCCTGTTGGTCTAGCCTGGATCAATTCAGTACCAAATTGGAATTCCCACGGTTCTGATCCGCCAGAGTTGAAGAACGACCAACCGACTTCACCATAAAGCCGTAGCCAGTCGTACATGTAATACGAATTGCCTAGGACAATAACATCGCGAACATAGTTCACTCGTTGAAATGGTGGATTGTATTTTTCATAGAATTCATCGCCGATGTGTGCACTATTGTGGTAATAGGCAAGTTTCGTCTGCCAGCGACCAATACCGTAGACCAACGGAATACCAAAGCGGTAATCTGCTGACCGAAGATCACGATCATCTTCTGGGTCAAGGCGTACAAAAGCCGCCCCTTCTACTTGTACTTCGAAACCTTGCGGGTGTAATTCCGTGTCGGAGCCGTATCGCAGAATGGAAACTCTTCCGCCAAGGGTCGAGTCCCAGAGCCAGCCGTTTTGTTCACCACCACGCCCCGGGATGGGTGATGGACCAGTGTCGTCATACCAAACCGTCGCAAGACGTGGTTCTTTGGGACCTGCAAGATAGCTTGTATAGATCAAATTATTTGGAAGGATCTGCCAACACCAAGGACGCGGTGCCCATAAATTGTCATAGCAATTTCTGTTCGGAGTGCCAGACATTCCATAGCTGTCGCATCCGTTGATATCATCGTACGGCATATCCAAAAATACTGGTCCATGCGGTTCAACTGGAGGAAGCACATGAACTGTTTGCCCGTTTGCCTGCATCTCCTGCATGAATGTTTCATTAGAGGCTTCTTCGTAGAAATAGTTCGGGTGTTCATCGTCTTGAAATACGGAAGCTAGTTGGAGGGGTTCCGTTCCGCGATGCTGTTGGTATTTGTTATTCTCCGACCAATTCATTTGCTCGGGTTGTGTGTCCTCATTATGCGGTTTAGCAAAAACGTTGCTCAGATTTAGAGATGAAAGAAACAGCGTTCCAAGCAAGCATATAAATGAAAGATACGTGACAGCATTCCACGTTGCCGTGGGAGAACTAGCTCTGATCATCATTACATTTTTGTGCGACATATGATGTTGTGGTGACAAAATGTGTGTGCTGGTATGTCGCGACGATAGGGTTTTTGTATGGGTTGCAAGTGTGCCTGAGACTGCAACTCTATAGTTTTGTTCGACCGAAGCCATCGCCGGTTTTACTGAACTGCAGGTCATCTAGGCGACCTTTCCTAAATACTCTTGTATAGGTTTGTTTCCTCAATTATGTCGTTTTCCTGTTTTGTATTGAGACCTAAGGAAAACATGTATTGAGGGTGCTCCGATGTTGCCCTCAGCCACCCAAATAGCCTAGTTTTTTATTGTTCGGCAATTCCTGTTATTATCAAAAAAACAAGTGCCTCGAATGATTTGGTCAGAGTTTACGTGGAAGGAGTTGCTACATGACACGCGACAATTCTTTGAAGGATTCTAGTGAAGAAATTGGCTCAATTCTTGGGAGAATACCAGGGGGCCTTTTTGTTGTTACGTGGCAAGAAAATGGTGTTGATAAAACCATGCTGACAAGTTGGCTCATGCAAGCAGGGTTTAATCCGCCAGCTATATCAATTGCTGTAGGCAATGGCAGGCATTTTCTCTCAGCCGTTCTAAGTGGAGATTTTCACTTTGTTGTCAATGTTCTTTCTGAAAATCAGCGACGCCTCCTTGGTAGGTTTGGTAAGCCTCCGGTGGTTGAAGATGAACCATTTGCTGGCCTTGATATCAAGAGAGTTTCTTGCGGTGCTGGGGTCCTTCCGGGCGTTGTTGGTTGGATGGAATGCAAAGCGAGGCCTGCTTTTCTTTCTTCCGATACAGACCAATGTCGTGGCGACCATTCTATTGTGATTGCAGATATATGTGCTGGCGAAATAAATTCAACAGAAACGCCAATCGTGCATCTTCGGAAAAGTGGCTTACACTATTAAATCCATGAGTCAGGGGTAGGGGTCGTCAGAGAAATCGACCAGGCGCATTTTTTTGTTCGTTCGTCATATCTCACACAACGGAAAGAGAATGGAAACTATGGCTGTTGTTTCAAGATCATCACATCACGCCTGTTTATTGGTTTTGTTGCTTCTTAGCATTACTGGAATCGGATGCAAACAGTCGGTGGATTCTTCCTCGGTGGAAAAAGCCAGCGTAGGGAATCTTACTAAGCGATTCATTTTTATAACGAATGGGGATGATCCGTATTTTGACGTGCTTAATGCTGGGTTGCAGGCAGGTGCTGAAAAATATGATCTTGCTTCAAGCAACATCGAAGTTGTTATGGAAAAAAATAATGCAACAGCTCAAGGACAGATCAATCGTCTCAGGCAACTTGTTACTCAGGCAGATATCGCAGCAGTTGCCATATCGGTTATTCAGGCGGAGAATGTGGCGATTGTTGAAGAGATGAAACGTTTGGCTGAAAAAGGTGTGCCTGTTATCACTGTCGATGGTGATATTAACGGGAAGCTTTTTTCAGATGCACGCCCGTTTTACATAGGAACAGACAATTCAATAGCCGGTCGTTTGCTTGGCACAGCCGCAAAGAAAGTTTTAGAATCTCGAGGTGTTAATGAAGGTGGGTTTATTCAATTTACTGGATTTACTGACAACGATAATGCGAGAGCAAGAATGAACGGCTGCCGTGACGCGCTTGGAAAAAACTATAATGAATTAGATCGAATGGCTGATTCGTTCGATCATTCACGAGCTAGAGATAACGTACGAACTGCTCTTGTAAATCACCCCGATGTACATGCTTTAGTCGGAATCTGGGCTTACAATGCGCCGGCAATAGCCGAAGTTGTAGCAGAGCGAGGAGTTCGGGATCAGATTTCGATATTCACATTCGATGCCGCGGCTCAAGCAATCGAGCACATGAAAGATGGGCACATCGACTGTATGATTGTACAGAACCCTTTCGAAATGGGTGTTCAAACAGTTCGGCTGTTACTTGCAATGGTAGAAAAGAAAGATGCTGTTATTGCAGAGATGTTTCCCAATAGCGATGAGCCCGGAGGGGATAGATATACTACTGGCCTACGGCTTATCATCCCTGATGACTGGGCGGGTAAGAGTAGTGCACCTATCAACGCAAAAGATCTTGAGTCTGCTGTGTCAGCAGGCACTCTTGAGGTCTTAACATTGTCAGTTTTTCGTGAATGGTTGAAGAAATATGGTTTGTCGAGTTCTTGAACCTGAGGCAGTCAGCTTGAAAATCGCTTACGGGTAGGCTCGATGAGATCATGGTATTTATTTTTGAGGAATGCAGTACAGCGATGGCTCCCATTGCACAATGAATGGTCGCTACTTGTGGCAATTATTGCTGCATTAGCGTTTACTGCGATCGTCGACACGAATCATACCTACTTTTTTCAACCCTTAGATAGCCTTCGTGACATTGCTCGCAACAGTGCAATGCTTGGAATGTTTTCTCTTGGCGCTGCGGTTGTTATCATTTCCGGTGGAATTGATCTCTCCAGCGGTTCGATGATTGCTTTGTCAGGTACGGTGTGTTCTGTGACAATGTTAGCGCTAGCGCCAACTGAAATGATGGCATTTCAGCCGGTCGGCTGGGAGATTGTTCTTATTGCTATTTTGGCCAGTCTTTTTACAGGTTTTTTTGTTGGTACCCTCCATACCTGGCTCATTACGGTTGTTCATCTGCCTCCATTCGTTGCGACACTTGCAACACTTGTAGGCTTGCGAAGTTTTGCGAGGGCACTGTGTGAAAGCAGTACATCGGTTTTGACTCCAACAAAAAGTGCAGTCATTAATGTTGCGGACCCTTTGTTCAAATCAGTGAGAGATAACGTATGGTTTTCGGTAGGAACATTTCTTGTTCTTGCGTGTATTACCTGGCTGATTCTCACTCGAACAGTGCTCGGACGTCATCTTAAAGCACTTGGGGGTAATGAGCAGGCTGCTCGGCTTGCTGGCATACACACTGATAATGTGAAGTGGTTTGCCTATTGCTTTGGTGCGATGACAGCGGCGCTCGCAGGGCTCTTTTATGTCGCTAATGAATCAGTTGCTGCACCGGTAAACCAAGGTAGGGGGCATGAGTTGAACGCAATTGCAGCTGCTGTGGTTGGTGGCTGCTCACTGTCTGGTGGTGTAGGCACAATTCCGGGAACAGTTCTCGGTGCATTTTTTTTACGAGTTGTTATTGATGCCGTATCGAAGATCATTAAAACGGGGGCCGATGTTTATGAGGGGTTGATTGTTGGAGGCGTCGTAGTTCTTGCCGTCACTTTTGCTCAAGGCATGAGTGGAAAGCAGGACGGTCGACGGATTCTACCCGGCATGCTGGGCCTTTGTACGATTCCGGTGCTGGCATTAATTTCCGGAAGTCTTGCTGCAATGACAACTGGTCTTGGTAGTGGCTTGGCTGTCTGTTTTACGGCTATTGTTGCTCTCATATCACTTCGTATCTATGAAAATAGAAGCTGTAATTAAAGAATGCTGTAATTAACGAATGCAGGAATTAAAAAATGCAGGTCATCAGTTCATGATGGAAGAAACGTTAGAGACGGCTGTCTCGATGAGCAAGATAACCAAACGATTTCCGGGGGTTGTAGCGCTCGAAAGTGTCACTCTGCATGTGCGTCGCGGTCATGTGCATGCTATCTGTGGTGAAAATGGTGCCGGAAAAAGCACGCTGATGAAAATCTTATCAGGTGTGTATCAGCCAGATGCTGGCGAGCTTCATATAAATGCCAAAAAGGTAATTTTTCAAGGTACTCGAGACGCGGAGGTTGCAGGTGTTGCCATTATCCACCAAGAACTGGAACTTGTAGAAGAGTTAAGCGTCGCTGCAAATATTTTTCTAGGTCGAGAGCCTCGAGGAATGTTTGGCTTGTTGAACGATAATATTGCGAAGGACAAAGCTCAATCGCTACTCACTTTGCTCGAGGCGTCTATTTCACCAGATGAAAAAACAGGGGCTTTGCGAGTTGGCGACCAGCAACTCGTTGAGATTGCAAAAGCACTTTCGCTTAATGCATCAATTCTAGTTATGGATGAGCCAACCAGTGCGTTGACGGATAAAGAAACTGAACGCCTCGAGCAAACTATTGGAGCGTTGCGTCAGCAGGGCTGTACAATACTTTATATATCACACAAGATGGATGAGGTGTTCCGGTTAGCTGATCAGATCACCGTCCTCAGAGACGGGCAGCTTGTTCGTACTGTTGATAAATCAGAAACTTCACCTTCTGAAGTTGCAAACTGGATGGTCGGTAGAGACATAATAAATCATAATTTTCGTAGTCAGCCGACAATCGGAAAGTGTCTGCTTGAAGTTAAAAAACTATCGTCATCCCTAGACTATTCAAGTCAGAGTGATCAGTTGCATGATGTGTCATTTCGTGTTCATGCTGGTGAAGTTCTCGGGATTGCTGGCCTCATGGGAGCTGGGCGTACCGAAGTGCTTGAAGCAATCTTCGGGGTGACTCATGGTCACTGGCAAGGGGAGGTTTTCCTTTCTGGAAAACGTGTACGATTTAAACATCCTTCAGAAGCTTGTAAGGCAGGGTTGGTGATGGTGCCCGAAGATCGCAAACGGCTTGGCATTTTTGAAAATTTTCAGGTCAACGAAAACATTAGCCTTTGCAGCCTCTTTCGAATTATGCGGAATGGGTTTCTGAGTCGGCGAGCAGAAGAAGATTTAGTTGCTGAAGCAATCAGCCAAATAGGAATTAAAACGCCCGCTCAGACAACTAAAATAACCCAATTGTCTGGTGGAAATCAGCAGAAATGTATTATTTCTCGATGGTTGCTCACAAAGCCGAAGGTACTTTTGTTGGATGATCCAACACGTGGGATTGATGTTGGTGCAAAAGCAGAGTTGTACACGCTTGTGAATAGTTTGTGCCAAGCAGGTATGGCAGTTGTATTAACATCAAGTGAATTGCCAGAACTACTTACCCTCTCGGATAGACTCATCGTTATGAATCAGGGGAAAGTTACAGGCGAATTTTCTCACCACGAGGCCACCGAGCAAAAGATTATGAACGCTGCAACCCTAGCATGAGTGCTGATCACATTCCAACAGTTTTCGACACTATCGAGCGTGCCCGTGATGGATCTCGTGTACCAGTAACAATGAGTCGCCCATCGGCGAATACAGAGACTGTGATTCCTGGCTCCACTTCAGCTCGAACTAGCCACGGGTTTTCATTTACATTTCCAAAACAGCTTAGTTGCTTTGCAATATTACGTAGGTTCGGTGCTCGCTGTGTCGGATAGAGTTGTACGGCATCTTGGCCGCAAAGAATACTTGATTGATTATTCGATGTGTTGAGCCATTGATAATCATTCCCGCGGCAGCTTGTGCAACCAGTTTTCGAAAGTGATCTAAGATCAATTGTCTTCCAGGTCGAATCCCAGAGGTCGAATACGAAGAGTGTACTCTCAGTTGGTGGTGCAGCATTGACAAGGATTTTAATTGTTTCTGAAGTCTGTACACCACCGACGACCATAACGGCTGCCCCAAGAACACCAGCTGTGTCGCATGTTGGCAGGCTTCCAGGAGCCGGAGGTTCTGGGATAAGACATCGTAAGCATGCGGTTGTACCGGGAATAACGGCCATGACTCTTCCTTCCGCACCGATCACACCGCCATAGACCCAAGGAATGTTCTCTCGGCATGAAAAGTCATTTACGAGGAAACGTGTCTCAAAATTGTCGGTGCCATCAACAATGACATCGACAGAGGAAAGCAAGTCAGAAATGTTGTGAGCAGATAAATCACGTACGTGAGGAATAACCTGTACGTTTCTGTCGATTTCCTTCAGTCGTTTCTCTGCAATGATTGCTTTAGGAAGACCATCACAGACGTCTTTTTCAGTAAATAAGAATTGTCTAGGCAAATTACTCCACTCAGGCACGTCTCTGTCAATGATCGTAAGCCTACCGATTCCCGCTCGCGTGAGTGACATTGCTGTTGTACTTCCGAGAGCCCCACATCCAACAATTGCAGCATGTGCTTCTGAAAGTTTTTGTTGACCTATCGCACCGAGACGATGGTAGCGAATCTGGCGAACGAAACGCATCTCATCAAATCCTGTTTCATTGTGCATGTGGCTGTCTTGTTTCAGATTCATAATTGAAGTTGCTTAATTACCGACTAAAAATCCTGCCCAGTCCCACGTAGACGGTGGGCTTCCGGAAGAATTTCTCCAAGTAGCAAGTACTGCTTGAAGGCGATCGCATTCTTGACGCTGTGACGCGAATTCTTTGTTCCAGGCAATGATTGGATAGGGGGGAGGTTTCTTCCACGATGCTTCTGGTTCAGAGTTAGTAAGTTGAACAATTGCAACGTCAATGCCACTTGGTATTTCCGGTGATGCACGTTCACTGGAGACCTCTATAGCGAAAAGCATGGTGCCCTTAAGAAGAGTAAAATTTTCCAAGTCTGGCAGTAATGAAGGTGGTATCACCGTTATGAATACGGAGGGGTGATTTGCGAGCGTGCAGAGAATGTCTGGCATGGCACTGGGACATGTTTCTGTTTCAATGCGAATAATTGTTGGCCGTCCAATTTCATCAGATTTTTGCAAATGGCTATCTAGTTTGGGTAGCTCTTCGTGTGAGCAGGAGCCATCCGAAAATAGATCAATTATTTCTGTTGTGTTCTGTTCCTTCGCTGCAGAAACTTGTTTATCAAATGATTTGCTGTCCACCTTGCCACACGTAATGCCACGCACAACAAATCGATGACCATCAAGCCAAAGAGAGTGGTTTCGAATACCGAATCGACGAAGTCCAATAGTCTGATGTAGTGAAACAACCTCACGGGCCGTAGACATGATCTTACATTTTATGGTGTAGAGCATGGGTAGGCTTGGTGTCCAAAATGCAGGCTCTGTAAGGACAACGTGCCCAACGATCTCTACAGTGTTATTAGCTACCTTGTGGGAATAGGTTTTGATGTTCTGATGAATAGGAAGTGTACTGGCAGATGTGGATGTTGGGCCACTAAGAAATCCATCAAGCGTTAACGGTATTTCAATGTCAGTAATTTTTGGGAAAATAAACTGAAAAAACACATCAGCTCTAAAGTCACCAGACTTTCCTAGGATGCTTCTGAATCGCATCTGCTCGGAGATGCCTCTGTAACTTTCACTGTTCGGTATGTGAGCGGTCACTAAATTTCCCCTCTGCGATTTCATTGATTCTTCGTAGATCAATTTTTCCCGAACCAAGCACAGGTAATTCTTCGATTTCAACAAAGCTTTCAACCGACGGAATCCAGAGATTTGGAAGTCCCGCATGAGAGAGTTCACTGCAGATTTTTCGGGGATCTACAGCGTGTTTGAGTGAAAGAACAACAAGCCTTTCACCTTTTTTAGCGTGTGGAACTGAAGTGACTACAGCAAGAGGTTCTCCATCGGTTGCCCCCAGAATTTTATTAATAGAGTCTTCAATGATCATGTGGGGTACCATTTCTCCACCAATTTTGGAAAATCGACTCTGACGCCCTGTGATTGTGATGAAGCCATCTGTGTCGAGTTTTGCAATGTCACCAGTACGGTACCAGCCGTCACACACCACTTTTTGAGTGAGGTCTTCCCGGTCAAGGTATCCCTGCATGACATTAGGGCCCTTGATCCACAAAAGGCCTTCTTCACCCAGTGCAAGTTCATGAAGGCCCTCTCTGTCTGTAATCTTGGCGGTGCACCCGAGTATCGGTTTTCCAACGGTACCTTCTCGGGCGTCGACTGCTTTGCCGGGCACATGCCTTGTAGGAGGAACATTCGCAGCTACCAAAGGAGAAAGTTCGGTTGCACCGTACGCTTCATGGGGTCTGACTCCAAATTTCGTTTCAAATGCATCTGTGACATCGAGTGTCAGTTTTTCTGCAGCTCCAAAAACAACCTCAAGCGTCGATAGTGCATCTGGTTCAGTACCGCGAATATAAGTTCGCAGGAATGTAGGTGTCGCCATCAATACCGTAGCGTGATGATCCCTCGCAAGTTTACCAACCATCTTTGCGTCAAGAGGGTTTGTGTGGTAGACGACCGCAGGTTCAAGGGTAAGCGGCACCCATAAGGCAGTTGTGTAACCGTACGAATGAAAGAAAGGCAATACGCCCAGTGCAGTGTCAGCAGGTGAAAGATGAAGTAAATCAGAGATTGCTCGTACGTTACTCCCAACATTTTCGATGCTGAGAACGACACCTTTTGGATCACCGGTTGACCCTGAAGTGAAGATAATAGTAAGAGTATCATTGGGCCGAATATTTTCTAAGCCAAGGCGACGTTCTAATCGAGTCAGTGGTATAAAATTTGCCTCTGACCAGGCCTGAATCTTTTGAATGAAATTCAGTTTTTTTCGCAACTCGGCCGCATCGATAAGAATATTGCCAACATCAAGATTAACCCGAGTTAAAAATGTCGGACTTGAAATAACATGTTGAATCCCAGCTCGCTCGATACAGGTTTCCAGTATTGATTGAGAAGACGTGTAGTTAAAATTCACAGTAACACGGCCCATGAGAGCAAGTGCAGCGTTGACTATTGCGGCACCAGCAGTGGGAGGAAGCAAAATGCCAACACGCTTCTCATCAGGGTCGAGGGTTTTTTCTAGAACAAGTCTTGCTGCTAGAATCCGAGTAAGAAGTTGCCGTCCTGTGAGTCGAGTACCAAGTGAGTCCGCCATCTTAAACCGCTGTCCAGCAGTACGCAGGCTTTTCAGTAGCTGGTAATGGAGTAGTAGGGAGTTCTCTGGTTCGCCATCAGCAGATTTTCCTGGTCGTCTAGGAGTAGTCTCACGATTCAACAGCGTAATCTCCTCAGTTGCATGTTTTCTCTAAAATCTTGTGTTTTGTTGCCTGGCCCGAAACTCTTCTTAAAGCGTTGTCGGAACTATCCGGTCCATTAGACTCAACAAAGTGTAACCCGAAGACATCATACACCTCTTAAACCAATAGCGTTGTTTACAAATGCCAAAATACAACCCGTCTGTCATAGAACCAAAATGGCAAAACTGGTGGGCTGAGCAGAAAACATTTCGTTCACCCCGTCTTCCACGTGGTGAGAAGGCATTTATTCTTGATATGTTTCCGTATCCCAGTGGAGATGGATTGCATGTTGGCCATCCAGAGGGTTACACAGCGACAGACATTGTGAGTCGTTTTGAGCGAATGAGAGGCACTAGTGTTATTCATCCTATGGGGTTTGATGCCTTTGGCTTACCAGCTGAAGAGTACGCTATTCGCACTGGTACTCCCCCACGAGAAAGCACTGAACGTAATACAGCCACCTTCCGGCGGCAACTACAAATGCTGGGGTTCAGCTATGACTGGGATCGCGAGATTTCAACAACAGATCCGGAGTTTGTTCGTTGGACACAATGGATTTTTTTGGTTCTCTATGACACTTGGTTCGATTCTCATCGGCAACAGGGTCGGCCAATCTCAGAATTAAAGATACCTGATGAAATCCAGGAATTGGGTGAGGTGTCCGTTGGCACCTACCGGGACTCTCATCGTCTTGCATATCAGTCGGAAGCACCAGTGAACTGGTGTCCGGAACTCGGTACAGTGCTCGCCAATGAGGAAGTTATAGGTGGAGTTAGTGAACGGGGCGGGCATCCTGTTACTCGCCTACCACTGCGGCAATGGATGTTACGAATCACAGCATACGCAGATCGTCTTGGATCAGAACTGGAGAGTCTCGATTGGCCCGAAAGTATTAAAAAGCTTCAAAGGGATTGGATTGGACGTAGTACTGGCGCTGAAGTTGATTTTTTCTTGCCTGCTCAAGATGTATCAGAGAAAGACATGAACGATGCTTTTCTAACATGGAAAATACATCGTAAAGCGAACGGGTATCCAGCACAGGTATCGGGTGACTGCCTTCGGATTTACACAACACGTCCCGATACGTTGTTCGGTGTGAGTTGTATGGTTATTGCACCAGAGCATCCATTACGAGGTCAGGTGACGCAACCCGCTCAGGCAGATGTTGTTCATGACTACTGTGATGCAGCGAGTCGTAAAAGTGATCTTGATAGAACTGATCTCTCACAAGAAAAAACAGGAGTTTTTACAGGCTCATATTGTATTCATCCGTTGACAGGTGAGTGTGTGCCTATATGGATTGCAGACTATGTACTCGCGTCCTATGGCACAGGCGCGATCATGTCAGTGCCGGCCCACGACACTAGGGACTTTGAATTCGCTGAAGCATTCGGTCTGAGAATTATTTCAGTTATCGAGCCAAATGACGATGATGGCGGAGATGCTCAAGTTTTTACTGGTTACGGAAGGTCCATTGCTTCAGGCTCATATACGGGTTTGGATAGTGAAACTTTCATTGAAAAAGTAGCCGCAGACTTACTTGGAATAGGGCTTGGGAGTCCTGCTACGAACTATAAATTACGTGATTGGCTTTTCAGTCGGCAAAGATTCTGGGGGGAGCCGTTCCCTATACTGCACGAACTGAACGAATTGGGGCAGCCGACCGGTGTCGTTCGGGCGCTCGATCCTCAAGAGCTGCCAGTGCCTCTTCCTAAACTTAGCGACTACCGTCCTGGAAAAACTCCGGATCCTCCTCTTTCTCGTGCCGATGATGACTGGTTGTATGTGGAACGGGACGGTAAAAAATACCGCCGAGAAACAAATACAATGCCTCAGTGGGCGGGTTCGTGCTGGTATTACCTACGGTTTCTCGACCCTGCGAATAATGAGCAATTTATTGATCCAGAAATCGAAAAAGCCTGGATGCCTGTGGACCTTTATGTGGGTGGAGCTGAGCATGCTGTTCTTCATCTGCTCTATAGCCGCTTTTGGCATAAAGTACTTTATGACCGAGGATTTGTCTCAACAGTGGAGCCATTTGCTCGGTTAGTAAATCAAGGGATGATTCTTGGTGAAGTTGAATTTACAGGGTATCGATCTAGTTCGGGTGGTTGGGTGTCTGCTGGCCAACAGAGTAGTTCGGATACCCCGACGAAAGTCTTCTCTGAGAACGTGGAGAAGCAGGGAGAGTCCTTTGTGCTACGAGATGCACCGGAAGTGCGAGTTGAAAGTCGAGCACATAAAATGTCAAAGAGTCGGGGAAATGTTGTAAACCCTGATGAGATTGTTCAGGCATTTGGTGCGGATTCTTTGCGACTCTATGAGATGTTTATGGGACCTCTTGAGGCAACAAAGCCCTGGAGTACATCTGGAGTTGGGGGAATCCGTAGCTTTCTTGATCGCTGCTGGAGGCTCGTGGTTAATGAAGGGGCTGAAAACCTTCAGATTTCCCCGCAAGTAACAGAAGGCAGGCCAACAGATGAACAGATGCGAGTGACGCATCGTATGCTGGATAAAGTTACGGCCGATATTCAATCACTATCATTTAACACTGCGATAGCGAAGATGATGGAGTTTGTAAACTTTGCGACACCACTTCAAGAGCGACCGCGAGAAATGCTTTCTATTTTCGTTGCTACGCTTTCTCCTTTTGCGCCTCATCTGGCAGAAGAGCTCTGGACTATTTTGGGGCATGAAAGCCCCGTCTCCTTGGCAACTTGGCCGCTTGTAGAAAATCGTTGGCTCCATGATGACACCATAGAGATACCGATTCAGGTTCAAGGCAAGCTCCGTGCAAGAATCACTGTTCCTGCGGGTACAGATGCCAAGCAATTGGAGGCTATTGCGGCTGCTGAGCCAAAAATTGCGGCGTTGATTGATGACAAAACTATTATCAAAGTTGTTGCGATACCAGATCGAATGGTGAATTTTGTAGTCAAAAAGTAATAGAAATCCAGGTTCTCCATTCAAAAGTTGGACGGAATAAGTGGGGTGTTCGATAGAATCGGCACGGTAGAACTCCTACTTTTTAATAGATAGCCGTTTTCTCATTGCACGTTCTCTGGTTTCAAAGATTTTGTGACATAGCATGTATTGATAGTGATCTTTGGTGGTCTGTGTCTGCTGTTTATTTTTGCTAAGAAAGCATCAACGCGGAAAGTGAATTTGATGAGTGTGAGCAATGTATTGGCTTTGGTGCTTGGAGGCGGTCGTGGAACTCGGCTTTATCCTCTCACACGAGACCGCTCGAAGCCGGCAGTTCCGCTAGCCGGTAAGTATCGCATCATCGATGTTCCGCTATCGAACTGTATCAATAGCGGGGTGCAGCGAATATATGTGATGACACAATTCAATTCAGTGAGTCTGCATCGACACATCCGTCGTACTTATAGATTCGATGCTTTCAGTGGGGGCTATGTTGAGATCTTGGCGGCTCAGCAAACGAATGAAGCCATGGCTTGGTACCAGGGGACAGCAGATGCTGTCCGGCAACATATAAAGTTGTTGCAGGATTCTGATATCAAGCAGGTGTTGGTACTTTCAGGAGATCAACTGTACCGGATGAATTATGCCGATCTCCTGGCAACTCATGAAGCAAATAACGCAGATGTAACGATAGCCGGTATTCCTGTTAGCGATAATGTTTCATCGGCTTTTGGCATCATGCGTTTTAATTCGACAGGTCGCGTTGAGGGTTTCTTGGAAAAACCAAAAAGTGCCGCTGAACTTGAGTTGGTCCGAACTGATCCAGCTTGGATCGAACAAGCGGGCATTCAGGCCGAGGGCCGTAGTTTAATGGCGAGCATGGGGATTTATCTTTTTGATAGAGACTGTTTGTTGGATCTGCTACTCAAGACAGATTATCAAGACTTCGGAAAAGAGGTTTTCCCAGCTGCAATACGAGCAAAGCACGTTCAGCTTCACCCTTTTGATGGTTACTGGGAAGATATTGGAACGATAGGTTCATACTATCAATGCAACATCGACCTAGCGTCATCAAAGCCACCATTCGAATTAGCTACACCGCATGCACCTATTTATTCAAGAGCACGATTTTTACCGCCTTCGCGAGTCGATGGGGCGAGTGTTCGGGGAAGCCTTATATCCGATGGTTGTACTATTGGTGCAGGGGCTGTGATCGAGAACAGCGTTATCGGTTTACGCTGTCAGATTGGAGAGAATGTTGTTATCAAGAACTCTGTTGTTCTTGGAAATGACTACTACGAGACACCGGAACGTATTGAAGTAGATTTATCTCAAAATGTTCCACCCCTGGGTATTGGCGACGGAACAATAATTGAGAAAGCAATAATTGATAAGAACGTTCGTATTGGAAGTCATGTAAAAATTGTTAATGAGTTTGGGCTTGCAGAATTACCCGAGGATGCTCCGTTTACGATTCGAGATGGTGTGGTTGTTGTTCCTAAAAATGCTATTTTGCATAACGGCTGGAAACTGACCGACAAAGCTTCATGAATTAGGTTGCGAAATAGAGTGGATTTGTAATTCTATTCCTGCATTATTTTTCAGTAGAGTCTCTGCCTTTATTGGTCGTAGGTTTTGTTATGGTCTCCAAGGTGTTGTTGGAATCGCTCTGCTGAATCAGCTGGTTATCGTTTGTGCTCGTTGTTTCAGTTTGTTTTGTGATAAGCACTGAATTCTCTTTTGAGTGGTTGTTTTTTTCTTCTTCGTGAGAAGCAACAACTATTCGAGATGTTCTCTGGGTTTCATTATCAAGATTTGATGCCATGGAGGACGATTCGTCTGCTTCTTGAGAAACTACCGGAGGCCATGGTTTTGGTCGCATCCAAATAGGTAGCACACCATTCGCCCGGAGTCGAAAATTATTTTGGTTCGCAGATCCCGGGACGGTGCCGGAATAGTCAAAAGGCGACGGACACATCGTGCATCCGGTGCTCACCAAAGAAAGAATGCATGGAAAAAGAAGCCATACAGGGAATGAATTCTTTCGGCATATTACATGATGAAAATGCATCTACTTGCCTCCCCTGGCTTTCTGCACACAAAGGCGTAATCAACTACGGCGGCTGTTCCCCGCAATTCCCAATTAACCCGAATGTTTCTTCGGATCGTTAAAGGCGTTACCTTCACAAAAACTTGTAAAGAGTCGCTAGAAAATCTTATTTGCTACTTTTGAACAAGTAATTGAGAGCCTTGGCCGAGTATTCCCACTAGATCATTGAAATCGGCAGAGGACACCAGAAGTACATTGTCCTCCGGATCTTTCATGATAAAAGTTGGGTCAATGGCGGGTTGAATCCGTAATCCGTCGCCAAGAATAATCGCAGTTCCGCCTGCGGATCGATAACTTACAGAAACTGCCTGGGGTTGAGGCTCAGCATTAGAGCGGATCTGAAGCAGCTGTACCGATGAACCGGTTCGGTCAACAAATCCTTTTCCGATGGCGGCAGGAAAAGTTCCTGCATAGCGACCACCTACTTGGAGGCTCAGGCGTCGCTTTGAGACGCTGACGACGGCATCAAACGGACCTCTTAAAACTTTGATTCGTTGGCCAGTTGTTAGCTTGCCAGGCTCCAGACCATTTATTTTGGAAAGGAGTTGCCAAGGAATATTTAATGGCTCCGCAATTGTTTCTAATGTTTCTCCAGCAGCTACTGTATGTGGTGGTAGTAACATGTCTTGTGTCGAATATATTACGGTCCCAGCGAGTTGGCCAAGCAGCCTTTCGAGCTGAAGGTTTTCTTCAACGCTCAGGGACGAATTGTCATGCCATACGGAAAGAGCCGCGAGGGCCTCAGCGTATCGGCCAGCCTCAAGTTTATTATGGGCATCAGTCCATGCAGCTGTGAAAGCTGCGGAGTCTTTTGGTCCGAGAATATCTCTTGTGGTGCTACCAGGTCCAGCAGGTGGTGCTTGTGACTGAGGAGGGATTGCAGCAACGGCCTCAATATAGGTTGGTGGCATTTGGTCGATAGGCAGAGTGCGAGGTTGCTCTTGTGCCAATGATTGTGAGCCAGAAGATACTGCAGGAGCATTGTCTCGATCAGAAGGAAGACTTGTCAGTGTTTCGGCTGGACTTTGTAAATCTACTGAAGGTGGTGCTGGCACTGATGGCACAAAAGGTGGCGCTTCAGATGCAGTTGTGGATGTTGATCCCGAGCGCTGCCATTCTTGATTCGTTTCTTTTGGTCCTTTTTGAATTATTGAATAGGCGCCGTACAGAATCATTCCCAAAAGCCCGAGGACAATAAGCGGCCGTAAGGCTTCAAGTGGATCTTTCTGCGGTTCTCTACGATGCTTTGATTTTGGTCGACGTGCCATCGCGCATGGTTCCTAACAATGTAAAAATTGGGTGACGAGCCAGACATTAAACAAGTGGCGAATACTGTTCCAGATCGCTTCTTCCTAAATGAATGATTTCGTTTGGGAATTTCATGGTTTGGTAAATTTCAAGCTCTAGCACGGGTGAAGTGGAGGTGAGAGATGGCACCCAACGGCCGTAAATTGCCTGTTTTGACGTGAGATACACTTCGTCTGTGGACACATCTCAATCATGTTTTTTTGATTTTTGGAAGCAGGCTGTCCAATAAAGTCTTCTGCTTTTCTGTTTATTTTAGACGCAGCGGTTGTCATGATTAGGCATTTACTGGTGAAATAGGAACATGCACCAAAAAAATCTTCTTATTATCGCCATTGTTGTGCCCGGGTGCCTTCTTGCCTTCGCTGCCCAGGATCGAACTGGTCAAGGGAAACGGTTTGCTGAAGTCATTCAGCAAATTAATGACAGGCATTTTCAGTCAGTTGACTCAGAACAACTATTCCATGCGGCGATGGATGGTGTCTTTCGTACGCTTGATGATCGGTCTGAGTTCATTGAGGCGGTCAATCTGAAAAAATATGATAAAGAATTGACAAAAGAATTTGCTGGTATCGGTGTTGAACTAGATGCGGATTCTATAACAGGAGATATTGCTGTTGTTGCTCCAGTGTTTGGAGGGCCTGCCTGGCGGGCAGGTATTCGTTCTGGAGATCTCATAGACAGCGTTAATGGTGTTGCTGCAACCGGTCTGGATCTATCTGAAATAGTGACTCAGTTTCGTGGTGAAGTTGGCAGTGCCGTTAATCTTCGCATTCAAAAAACGAACATGAGTGATAATGGCCTACCGGTTTATCAAAATGTCACCATTCTCCGGAAAAATATTATCATTGAAAGTATTCGAGGGGATCGCCGTTTGCCAAGTGGTGCGTGGGATTGGTGGCTAGAAGGTGAATCAGATATCGCCTATTTGAGAATAAGTTATTTCAGTAATCAGACAGGCAGTCAGTGCTCTGACATACTTGAAGATCTTGCAAGCAAAAATGAGTTGAAAGGTCTAATTATTGATTTAAGGGGTAACACGGGTGGCATATTAGAGTCTGGAATCTCGGTGTGTGATCTTTTTCTCGAGGATCAAGTAATTGTTGCAATCGCAAACGCGAGAACCGGTGATCGTTTCGGTCAAAAAAAGCAAATTCAGCAAGAATGGAAGGCATCACCTGGACAAATATTACAAGGTGTACCGATTGCTGTCCTTATAGATGAATTTACTGCAAACGTGTCTGAAATAGTCGCCGCGTGTCTGCAAGACTACGGCCGAGCAACAATTGTGGGTAGCCGTTCTTTTGGGAATGCTTCGGTGCAGGCAGTCACAGTACTTTCGAGTGGCTCCGGGGCAATACGGCTGACGACAAATGAATATCAGAGACCTAGTGGTGCTCACCTCAATAGGTTGAGTACGAGTCACGATTCGGATTCATGGGGCGTTCGACCCAATTCTAACTTTGCCTTTTCGCCTACTCGGCAGCAGCTTGAAAATTGGATTTCTTGGAGAAGACAGCGTGATCTTGTGCGTGTCCGTCAGCCCAATGAGCCAGTCGACCCCGGAGCACTATTGCCTCAATATGCTGATCCTGTACTCGGGCGAGCACTCACGCTTTTTCGTTCAGAAGAACGCTTGTAAACGGCACGGGACGATAGTCAGTCGCCTCGGGCTCTATGAATTAATATTTCGCGTTAAGGCGTTACGTACTTCAGCGGCGAGAAAAAAACTGCCGGCTACACACAGTAGGCCGGTTTTCCCAGATAGCCGCTTTCCGATCAGCACTGCCTCTGTAGGCGAAACTGCAACATGAGGTTCCTGCCATCCTCCTTTTTTTGCCGCATCGCGCAACCTCGTGATCGTGGCAGCTCGTGGATTTGTGGCATAGCGTGTGAGCACAACGTCCGTGAAATACGTTTTACTTATTTGCAGCATCGCTTTAAGTTCTTTGTCAGCGCTTGCTGCAAAAATAAGAATCCGTTTTTTAGGCTGGTTGTTTTGAGATTCCAGTGTTTGTACTAAAGAATGCATTGAAGCAACGTTATGTGCTGCGTCAAGAATGACTGGCGGAGAATATGAAATCCATTCAATCCGAGCTGGGAGGCAGGTTTTCCGAAGGCCGACAGCGATGTCTTGCTTGGCTATTTGAAATCCTTGTCCTACTAGTACTTTCGTAGCAATGATTGCCGAGGCAGCATTTTCTGCCTGGTGAACACCTGCCATTGCGATGCTGTAGATTTCTGGGAGGGATCCTGGTGGCGCCTGAATCTCAAATGAATGCAAATTGGTTTGAGTAGAATTTCCTCTTTTGTTTGCCCCTACCTTTGATGGGCGTACTGTGAAATCTCGGTTCAGAATAAATATTTTAGTCCGTTTGAGTGCAGCTCTTTCGGCTATGACTTTCATGGCGTCGGGGTGCAAAGCCGTCGATACAACAGGGCTACCACGTCGTATGATCCCCGCTTTTTCAAATGCAATGGCACGGATAGTGTTTCCCAAGACATCGGTGTGGTCGAGACTGATGTTTGTAATCAATGAGACAATAGGATTGCAGAGGTTTGTTGCGTCGAGTCTTCCACCAAGACCAGTCTCAATGACAGCAAGGTCAACACCTTTTCGCTCAAAGTGAATAAATGCAATAGCTGTTAGGATTTCAAACCAAGTTGGACCAGTTGTATTTTTACGTAATGCAAGTTGATCGAGCCGTTCAACAATAGGAATTATTTTATGGAAAGCGGTGAGTAAGTCGGCTGTAGAGATCTGCCTGCCTGCTATAGAAATTCGCTCTTCGATTTTGTCAACGTGAGGAGAAAGATAGCACCCAACTCGATACCCAGCAGACTGTACGATCGCTGCTAGCATTGCGGCGGTCGAACCCTTGCCCTTTGTGCCAGCAAGATGTGCGGAAGGAAACTGACGCTGTGGGTTATCAAGTGCTTTGAGTAGAGCACCCATCCGAGATAGGGTGAATGTTGTTTTTTTTCCAAGTTTAGTCGGTGTTTGCTCAAAGTTTGATCGTCTGTCAAGCCATTGGAGCGCTTGAAGCCGGGTGAGACGTTGTTTCGTTTGCTTATCGACTCCCATGAAAATATCTCGGCAATTCAGGGAAGGTGGTTGTTTTAGGTCGCGAATTTAGCAGGTGCTTTGGGAAACCGCCGTTGCATTTCGCCGAGCTTTTTTCAACGCTCTGCAAAACAAGTGTGCCGTACATTCCGTATTCTATCTGCGATACTACTCGTGCTTCCATTAAAAACCTGCTCAGACGTCCTGGTTTCGATCTGTTTTTTCGATCGGGTAGCAACAGTGTGCCAAAAATCGTACTGCCAAGAAAAAAATAGTGACTTGGCGAGGTGGCCAGTTCATCAAAATAATTCAATGGCATCATTATACCAAAAAGTAGTTGCGTTTTTACTGTTGAGTCTGCTTTGGGAAGCTTCATGGCTGCAAGCCGACGACTATGTTCTCGATGAGTCGGGGCAATTAGTTGAGATCCCTATCTTAATTTCAGATGAACTTATGGGGCCAACGCTTTTTGTTGGTATTGATGGTGAAAACTGTGACTCGTATGCCGATAATTGGTGTCAAAGATACGGAGGGGAGTCTTCGTGTATTGGATTGCCTCGAAAGCAGTGCTGGCCGCGATGGTTTGCAAGTGCAAGTGGTCTTGTGATGACGCGTTCACTTCCCGATGGCAATACTTCAACAGGGCCTGGAGGGCTTTCAGTTTCCACACGCTCAGCTTCAGCGAGTTGGCCAGGAGGATTAGACCTAAAATTGGGCCGATGGTTTGGTGAACGGCAAGAGCACGCGATTGAGTTGATCTATTGGGGGGTTTACAACATCGGGTCATCGGCCCCACAGCAAACAGGCGGAACCAGCGGAGTGTTATCTCGATCAGACACAATAAATAATATCGAAATTAACTGGCTCTATGCACCACGAACTCGCCCAGAGTTTCATCAGGGAAATAAACGTGTGAATTGGATGTGGTTGGCAGGATTTCGATTTTTTCAACTTGAGGATCAACTAAGTCTTGATGTGACATCTTCCACCTTTGATCTTGAAACATCGACAAATAATAATTTGTTTGGCGGGCAGATCGGAGGTCGGTTTGACTGGGAAATTGCACCTCGAATGAGATTTGTCGTACTGAAGAAATTTCTGCTTGCTGGAAACGCTAGTAGCAATAGGGCAATACAGAATAATGGAGGGACAACTGATGTTCGCTCCACAGCCGATGTGTTCTCATGGTTGGGGTCCGTCGATACTTCGGTTGCCTGGGATCTCACTGATCGATGGAGCCTTTGGTTAGGTTACCGCGTTGTGGGTGTTGGTAATATTGCACAGGCTGACGGGCAGTGGCCGTCGATTTTGCCTGCACCATCAGCAGCCAGCCTGCAGGGGATTACAACAGGCTCCGAATCAATTATTCATGGTGCATTTGCTGGCTTTGAGAGTCGCTACTAATGGGCGAATACACGAACGGAAAAACCGTGCAACTCTTTTGGTTTCGGTGGTTGTAACTGCACTGCCCTTTTTGAATTCATGTCCAAGTTGAACAGTGTTGTGTAGTGCCAGTTTGTACGGCGGGTCTGGCATGAACGTCTTGCACGCTGAAGTATTGCGATCACCTAAGTGTTCCGCTTGTGAAGGAGTTATTCTCCGATACACAGCATGAAGAGTTCAAAATATTAAAAAGTCTAAAAGCAGTTAGGAGAATTTTGAAACTGAAAGTTAGGCAAAGACGGTGACAGAATCTATCGGAATTGGGTGTTCTAAGATTTTCGTTCTGCATTTGAATTCATGACGAAAGTCGCAAGACTCACCGAAGATGAGCAGCATCATCCAGATCCTCACCTCGTGCAGTATCGTAGCGTCAGGGTTGAATTAAAGACGCACGCAATTCACGGATTATCTGAAAACGATTTTATCACGGCATCAAAAATTGACGCATTATTGTAAGAGTAGCCAACCGTCTTAGCCGCCGCAGTAGTCGATAGCCCTTGCAATTTCACTTTTCAGGTTTTGTCGACTAATGATCCTGTCTATGAATCCATGCTCAAGTAAGAATTCACTTGTTTGAAATTCTTCCGGAAGCTCAACCCGAATCGTTGCCTTGATTGTTCTCGGACCGGCAAAGCCAATCAGAGCCCTTGGCTCTGCAAACACAAGGTCACCGAGAGAAGCGAAACTTGCAGCCACTCCGCCCATCGTTGGATTTGTAAGCACTGAGATGAATAGTCCACCAGACTCCGAATAACGAGCTAGTGCAGCCGAAACCTTTGCCATTTGCATAAGAGACAGAATCCCTTCATGCATTCTTGCGCCACCGCCAGAAGCACTAATTATAATCAGTGGTAGTGAGTCCATAGTTGCGCGTTCAACGAGTCTTGTGAGTCGTTCACCCACAACACTTCCCATGCTGCCCATGATAAATGAGGAGTCGGTGACCCCACAGGCAACGCGTCGAGCACGAATCATTCCTGTTCCAGTGAGAGCTGCGTCGGACAGTCCTGTTCTTTTTTGTTCCGATACGATTCGGTCTGCATACGGTTTTTTGTCGTTGAAACGCAGTGGGTCAGTGGGGAGTAGTCCACCGTCCCACTCTTCAAAGGTGCCCGGATCGAAAAGTTGTTCAATTCGTTGCTTTGCCGAAACGTACCAATGAAAGCCGCATTGCGGGCAAACATTAAGCATCTGTTCGGCTTCTTTGCGATAAATTGTTGAGCCGCATCCATTACATTTGAGCCATAATCCTTCGGGCACACCTCTCTTCGAGCGCGAGCCTGGCATCCGCGGGCCTTCTGTCAATGAAGGTTGCTGTAACATTTGTTCTTGCTGATTTGGAAAGCCCGACTCAGTGTCAGGATTTTGATCATTTTTTGTGGACTGCTTCTGCGTCATTCCTATTTTTCCGAATTTGATTACTTGGCCCGAGCTCTGGAGGACTCAGCAAGTTGGAATTTGGGGGAACCAACGATTAATAGATTACCAATCGAGGTGATTAGATGGCTACCATAATTGTTTGGTTTCGAGTGTCACCTTGCTTTTCTTGCCAAATCTTCAAGTTCTTGCAATGCATGGGCATAATTTTCTTGTTGGAGAACGGCGCTGCCTGCGACGATCAGATCTGCCCCAGCCTGCGACACAGATGCGATGGTTTTGGTTGAAATTCCACCATCTACACCAATATAAAAATCTTGGCCCTGAGAAGTTCGTAATTCATGTAACCGGCGTATTTTCTCAATCGCTGATGGTTGGAACACTTGTCCACCAAATCCAGGCTCTACACTCATTACAAGGACACCGTCACAGTGACTAAGAAGTGGCTCAACATCTGAGACTGGTGTATTTGGACTTATTGCGAGATGAGCCCGAACACCTGTGCTGGCAATAGTTGCTAAGGTGTCTTCCGGTCTGGTGAGACCTTCTATGTGAACAGTAACAATATCAGCCCCGGTGTTTGCGTAGTCAATGGCTGTTTTATCTTGATCTTCGACCATCATGTGAACTTCGATAGGCACAGTAGCTGCACGACGAACAGCTTCAACAACGACCTTGCCATAAGTAAGTTGAGGAACAAACTGACCATCCATAATATCGAGATGCAGTGCTTTTGCTCCAGCCTCTTCAAGCTTTTTTATTTCATCGGCGAGGTGGCCAAAATCACACAGTAACAGAGCTGGAAGAATAATAGGGGTGTCCACGACAAGCGGTGTTGTTCTCGGAGGAATTACTGAGTGCATAGACTCTCCCAATATAGTTTTCCGTAGAATGTCATTAATTCCTAATACAGCATAACATTACTGCTTCTTGCATTAGTGTCACAATCTGAAGGGGTAATTTTGATGGCATGTAGTTGTTCAAAATAAATTGCCAAGAATTCGTATAATTGAATACGTCATAGTAGATTTTGAGTTTTCCGGCAGCCTTGGTATTTCGGTTTTGCGAATCCGAGGAACGGGAAGTAACCTTTGGAGAGAGAATCAAGTTCCTAAGCGTAGCGGTGGTTAACCAGCACAAGAGAGAGGCAAATATGTCTTCGACTTTGCAGAAATTTATTTTGTGCGTATGTATGTTCTTTGTCTTTATCGATTTAGCGTACTGTGATGAACTTGTAAGCGTCCTTCTCACAGGTCCAGAAAAGGCGGCAGTCGGTGATAGCGTGGCATTTGAAGTCGAGCTTGTGAATCGCTCTGGAAAGCAGTTGTCTCAGCTTCGAGTGGTTGATTATTTTGACAAAGGCCTCAGACATCCTGTTTCTGCAAGCCCTATTGAGCAATCTGGAACTATTGTTCTTGCTGCAGGAACATCCCGCCGATTGACACTCGAATTTCAGGTTGTTGAATTAGGACGGCAGTGCCACCGAGTTGAAATCCTTGATCAGACAAACACGGCTGTGGGCTCGGGAACAGCATGCGTAGAAGCTGTCCCGCCAAATTCTCCAGCAGCCCCTGCACCTAGAGCAGTTCAGCCACCTGGAGCAGTTCAGCCACCTGGAGCAGTTCAGCCACCTGGAGCAGTTCAGCCGTTTCCGATCAAGTTGCCAGAGTCGCAATCGGCTGGGCCACTACATCCAGCTTTGAAGAATGGTCCTCCTAATTCAGTTCCTCAGCCTCTGGGATCTCGTGACTCCCCGCTTTCTCAATTACCAACATCCCAGTTACCAACATCCCAGAGCCCGCAACCAAGTCTCTCACCACAGTCCGGTAATGTCGCACAGCCTCGCAGCGTTGTGGACCAGACTGACTCAAACCCTGTAGACGAAAAGACAGTTAAGTCTGAAGGAATTGCCAAAATAGAGGCGACAAGTCCTCGGGTTGAATCATCTCCGGTACCGATTGTCACTCCCCTAGACGATAGCGTTACTGTAGACGATAGCGTTACTGCATTACCACCAAACGTGGTTGGGCCAAATGTGGCCTCACTCTCCACTGCAACGCAAGCGAGTCCAGCCTTTCAAGTGGCGCTTGCGGGGCCATCTGAGTTAAATGCTGGAGGCGTAGGAGAGTTCGTCGTGACGATCGAAAATACAGGAACGGCTCCCTCGACAGAAATCTCCCTTGAAGTGATGTGGGATTCATTTCTTACACCACTAGAAGCATCAGACGGATATGTGTTGGATCAAAACAAGGCGACCTGGTCCATTCCGCCAGTAGCAATTAATGAAAGTGTTCGACGTCAAATTAATGTTCGTGGAGTCATAAGAGCAGGCGAAGAGGTCTCTCTTTCTGGTGCACGAGCATGCGTTCGTACAGTTCTAAGTGACTTGCCAGGAGGAGCAATGGTTGCTGATGAGAAATGTGTTGTTGTGAAGTCTGGTGCACCTCGTTTTCAGTCGCCAGCAGAAGCAGGACTTTGTTTGAATTTGGCGGACCTCGATGATCCGGTACGGGCTGGAGGTGGAACCACACTCATTTGTACTGTTTTGAATCGTGGAGATAAGCCAAGCGGCACTTTGAAATTAGTTATTCGATTGCCCGAACACGCTCGTCTTGTTGGGAATCCCATGCCGTCACGAGTCCGGATTGACGGTAGCGAAATCACATTCGATGGAATTCATAGTCTTGCTGCTGGTGGTCGATCAACGTTTGAACTCATTTATCGATTACCTGCCGGAGAAAGCGGTGAGGCCAAGGCCTCCCTAGGTGGTGAAAATCTTGATGGGAACCTCGAGGCAGCGTGTAAAACTACTTTCCTACCACTTTGAGGCGTTCCGGCAGAAGATGTCACAAAGACTCGCCGATTTTCAGGTTCAGGCTAAAGTACACTAGAAAACCAGCGTTACTGCGAGTAGAAAGTGTTTTTGTTAGATGGACACTATGGATTCGGTTCTTACGGAACCAGCTCTTTCGAGGGCATTGGATAAACCCTTAGGCAAGAAGACGTCTCAAAAGGATATGACAGATTACCGAATTGAACTTGGTGATTCCCGTGAGAGGCTCATCCGTCATCCCATATACGGCCTTGTCAACACGCCTGAACGCATGAGACTTTTCATGCAGACCCATATCTGGGCTGTCTGGGATTTTCAGAGTTTGCTGAAATCAGTTCAGCAACAATTATCGTGCGTTACTGTTCCGTGGGTTCCAACTCCAGATCCTGAGGCCCGTCGGTTGATCAATGAGATCGTTCTTGATGAAGAATCTGATGAACTACCGAATGGCAGTTTTGCTTCACATTTTGAACTCTACCTTCGGAGCATGGAATCGGCTGGAGCAGATACGAATCCCATAAGTTGTGTAATTGATCGAATTAGGTCAGGTGATCCGATTTCTGAGGTTCTCCAAGATTCAACCGTTCCGACTGAGGCGAGAGAATTTGTGAATCGTTCATTTTCGATCATTCATTCTGGCAATTCTCATCGTATTGTTGCTGCTTTTACGTATGGACGAGAAGATATCATCCCAGATATGTTTCGACAGGTTGTCGTAAAACTTGCTACATACAGTCCTGAAATATGGGGGCAGTTCCGCTATTATCTTGAGCGTCATATAGAGCACGATGACGATCGTCACGGTCCAGTGTGCCGCCGAATTGTTGCAACAATGTGTGGCAACGACCCCGTGCGATGGGCCGAAGCATCTGAAACGGCACGGCATGCTCTTGAAGCGAGAATAACCTTATGGGACTCACTAGCAACTCGGCTCGCCGCTGTGTGACAAGTTTTGTTTTTATTGAAAGTAAACAAAGCAGCTATTTTGCAGCTGCCAATTCTGCTTGTTTTCGTTCTTCAACAACTTCTTTCTGAACGTTCGCTGGCATAGGACGGTATTTGAAGAATTCCATCGAAAATACACCTTGGCCCTGAGTGAGGCTTCGAAGGTCAGTGGAATACCCAAATGTCTGAGCAAGCGGTACCTCCGCAATAATGGTAGAAGAATTTCCAACCGTTTCCGTGGATACGATGAGCCCCCGACGTTTATTGAGCTCACCAGTCACAGCGCCTTGAAAGTCAGCAGGAACTTCGACTTCAATTTTCATGATAGGTTCCAACAGAACAGGCTTTGTTTTCAGGAATGCTTCTCGAAAGCCGGTACGAGCACAGAGTTGAAATGCCATGTCGGAGGAGTCAACATCGTGATATGAGCCATCAGCAAGTGTTGCTTTGACCCCAACAATTGGGAACCCAGCAATAGGGCCTTTTTCCATAGACATTCGAAAACCTTTTTCGACTGATGGGATGTATTCACGTGGGATACGGCCACCAACAACCTTATTTTCAAATTCAAAATTCTCATCGGCATCTTCTGGCATGGGAGACAATTCGCCCACAATATGAGCGTATTGTCCAGAACCACCAGTCTGCTTCTTGTGTTTGTAGTCATACTCGGTAGGACGTGTTGGAGCTTCACGGTAGCTTACTTTTGGAGCACCCACTTCAACGTCAACTTTGTATTCGCGACGAATTCGTTCAACATAAATGTCGAGATGTAGTTCACCCATGCCAGCAATGACTGTTTCTTGAGTTTCGTCATCAGTTGAAACTTTGAATGTGGGATCTTCACGAGTGAATCGCTGCAGTGCTTTACTGAGACGATCGAGCCCATCGCGTTTCGTAGGCATGATCGCCATCTTGATGACGGCTTCTGGAACAAACATGTTTTCGAGAGAGCAGTATTTGTTTTCTGAGGCGTACGTGTCGCCGCTTGCCGTATCGACACCCATGACTGCAACAATGTCGCCCGCTCCGGCTGTGTCGATCTCTTCGCGTTTATCCGAATGCATTCGCACGATACGGCTAAATCGCTGCTTTTGTTGTGTGCGCTGGTTGTAATAACTCTCACCCTTGGCAAGTGTTCCCTGGTAAATTCGCATAAATGTCAACTGGCCGTATGGGTCGTCAACAATTTTGAATGCCATCGCAACCGCAGGCTTTGAATTATCAGCTTCGAGGCCGAATGTTTCGTCTGGATTATTCCATTTTTTTGCAGCCACCGAGCGGTCGAGAGGGCTTGGGAGATATCTATTTACTGCATCAAGGAGAGGCTGAACTCCCTTGTTTTTGTAAGCAGACCCACAGAAAACAGGAGTAATACTTTGGCTTTGTGTAGCTGTTTTCACAACATCATGAATTTCATCCTCACTAATGGCCTCTTCAGACAGCAGTTTTTCCATGAGACTGTCAGAATACATTGTAAGACTCTCAAGCATTGCGTGTCGTTGCTCTTGAGCTTGCTCTTTCAGGCCTTCAGGAATTTCTTCTTCTCGTATATCTTCTCCGTTATCTCCATCGAAGTAGACGGCTTTCATTGCCACAAGGTCAATAATGCCTTCGAGGTGGTCTTCCTTTCCGATCGGAAGCTGCATTGGGATAGCATCAACGTCGAGTTTGTCGCGGAGTTGTTCTACAACACGATGAAAGTCCGCACCCGTTCGGTCCATTTTGTTGATGAATGCCAACCTTGGGACCTTGTAGCGTTTCATTTGTCGGTCAACAGTCATGGACTGGCTTTGAACACCACCGACAGAACATAGAACGAGAACTGCACCATCCAGAACTCGTAAACTTCGTTCAACTTCAACCGTAAAGTCAACGTGGCCTGGTGTATCAATCAAATTGATTGGATGATCATTCCATTCGACACTTGTTGCAGCCGAGGTGATGGTAATACCCCGTTCTCGTTCCAGATCCATGTGATCCATTGTGGCGCCATCGCCGTCACCTTTCACTTCTTGAATACGGTGAATTCGGCCCGCATAAAAAAGGATTCGCTCCGAGAGTGTTGTTTTTCCAGAGTCGATGTGAGCGGAAATGCCGATATTGCGAAGTTTGGAAAGATCCATTGGGATTGGTTGTGCCTCAGAGGGCCTTTTACGAGGGAAGAAGTGTAGAGTTTACAAGCCGTTTCCGATGTACTGTACCGTAACGGTTCGAGTAGAAATAAAGTTACTATCAGTTCAAAACGGAATATTTACATTCCGTTCACTCCAAACTATACCCGGCGATGTTCAAACGTGACAGACCGCCCCCACACGAGCCGTTGATTGTAAGAATTACGTCCTGTTGTCCCGAGAATTGACGCATGAATCAACGCGGCCGCCTCGCCCCAACACCGACCGGTTTTTTGCATGTTGGCCACGCTTATACGTTTGGCATAGCTGCTGAGCGCGCGGCCGGGAAGCTCATTCTTCGAGTGGAAGACCTAGACGCCACTCGGTGTAATCCACAATTTACGACAGCTACAATTGAGGATCTGAGATGGCTTGGTCTTTCTTGGACTGAGGGCCCTGATGGTGAGGGAGACCATGGCCCCTATTTTCAAAGCCAGAGAAGTGATTTTTATTTGCAAGCTTGGCAGCGGTTAGCCCAACAAAAAAATATTTATCCGAGTCCACAGTCTCGACGAGATCTGGAAACAGCTGCTTTCGCACCGCACGTCTCCGATGAAGGAGAGTCAGTGTTTCCTAAAAACTATCGGCCGAATGAGTGGGTTGTTCCAGAACACCCGGGACGCGTGCCGTGGCGATTTCGTGTTCCGGACGGAAAGACGATACAGTTTGTAGATAAGAATTTTGGGCTGGTACAACGAGTCGCAGGAACAGACTTTGGGGATTTCGTCGTCTGGAGGCGAGACAATCTTGCAGCGTATGAACTTGCCGTTGTTGTTGATGACTATCACATGGAAATCGGTGAAGTAGTACGGGGAAAAGACCTGCTGACAAGCACCGCTCGTCAACTTCTTTTGTATGAAGCACTTGGCTGGAAGAGTCCAGATTTTTTTCACACGAATCTTGTGCTTGATTGCAATGGAGAACGACTGGCAAAACGCTCACATGGGATGACCATACGGGAATTGCGGAGGCAAGGAGTTGCTCCCGAAAAAGTACGAAACTGCTCCGTAGAAGGTCTTCGTATAGGTCGACATGATTCTCCTCGGCCGAACAAGTAATCGACTCTTTTGGAAAGTTTTCTAGAATCGGCCGTCTAATAATGTCAGAACGCTGGCGGCATTGCCTTTGTTATTACTCAAGGTATGAAAGGGTATCAGTGTGGTGCCCGATCACCTTCCATAGGCCATTTTCTTTACGGAACGTAATTGTCGTTTGTAAAGAAACTCTTTGCTCTTTTCCATCAATGATGTTCGAACCACGCTCCATATAATGCGCAACGGCAAGAGACGGACTTGCGGCGACATGAATGTTTTCAGCGACAACTTTGCCACCAAGCTGGAGTTTCGCCTGCTCGTCCCACAGTGAACTAATTGCACTCCAGCCCAAATCAAAATCTCCCATCGGACCCATGTATGTAGTGTCGTTTGCATGTGACCACAACGTTTTCATGGGGCCAGCATCGCCTTTGAACAAGACGTTCAGTGCGTCATGAAACTCAACGACTGCTGTTTCAATTGCTGCAGCGTCACCGGTTGCCGCATGAGTTGTATCAAGAAAGCTCCCGAGTATCGTGATGCATAAAATGGTCGTGTGAATAACATTGAATCGCATGATGTGGTTCCAAGAAAAATTAAATTTGCAAGAGTGCTGAGAAACAGTATGCCGTACTTAGTGAAAGCTTGTTTAACTTGCCATATTTATTTCTAGGAAACACAAGGAATCATCGAAATACGTAGCGCTACGTGTGCCTGTCCATAAAAAATCATCGCCCAAGCAGCGTAGCTGGCCTGGGCGATGATTTTACTGTTCTAATTTTCTACTTTGGAATAGAAGAACTACTCAGCGGCAATCTCAAGGTCGATGGTATTTGAACCATCTTTTACAACTACCTTGTGAGTTGCTGGATCACTGAACTTCTTAAGGATTTTGATATCAGCCAAGCCAGCAGGAAGGGGACTGTCTTCCTCTTCGATAACTTGAACAGTCACAACATTTTCACCAGGCTGTGCACCTTTTTTGGTTGCAGTCAGTGAAAGTTCATAACGTCCTTCAGTATCAGTAGACCCGAAAGAAGGTCTTCCTTCAGATGTTGGCTGAAACGATACGTCTAATCCTGCAGGAGCAGGGGAGCCATTTACTGTCACAACACCTTTCACAGTGGATGACGGTGCGCCGGATTGGCCACAGCCCATTATTCCCACCGCAGTGAGTACAACGGTACAACTCGCCAAAGCAGATATAGATCGAATACGTTTCATCCAGACAATTCTCCAAAAGTGAAAACTTACATTGAATTACAACTACAAATTATCATTCAGGTAAAGCCGCAGCGTTTCCATCATTTCGACAAGAAAGCTTCTGGAGTACACCACGAGCTGGATCTTTTGCTGCAGTAATTTTGGTTGTAGGCAAGCCATCGTTGCCATAGTTCGAGGAAGTACAGCCTGTGGCATTAAAGTTAATGGTTTCTGGTAAGAATGTCGTTGCACCATCAGCCATGACGAAGCCCACTATTCCTGCATGCGATGAGCCGAAAGTAGTATCTTGGCCTCTATTCAATGTCTGATTCTGTCCAACATATCGGACACCTTCAGGAGCACCATTTTGCCCACCTGATGTGCCACCCCAGACGCCACAAATATCAGAATCTTCATCCCAATTCGCATTTGGGGTCGCTAGTTCTCTGTGTGCACCACCAACTTCACCAAACATGAGAGTATTCGACAGGCCGTCTACAATGTCACGGGGCTTGTTCATCTTTCCGTGGCATAGTGCACCCAGTGAGGTTGCCGTTCTATCTGAGGCAGCTCCTGGAAATGCACTAAGGCTGAAATTATAAACTTGGAGTGGACCACCATTCGCGCAATAGTTCGACTTCGAATAATTGGCTTGTTTCCATCTTGTGGTATGTGGATCCATTGGTGCTACAGCACTTGATGGGCAGCTAAAAGCATTAACCTGTGTTTCACGCGCTGCTTTTACGTCACCAGTGAAAGTAATGGAACCATCATTTGGGGTCTGCCCATTGGTACGATCTTCGATAATCGTGTCGAAACGAGCAGTTTCTTCCATGTACGGCAAGAGAAGAAAGAGAGCAACGTGGTTTTTGCTTTGGTTCGCATTTGTTGAATTCACTCCATTTCCCACATAGTCTTGCGGCCAAACGCCTTTCGAATTGTTGCCGTATGTTGTTGCAGGCGGCAATGCTTTTCTTGCATCCATGTGAGAGTGGGCAGCAAGACCAATCTGCTTGAGATTGTTTCCGCAGGAAGAACGACGAGCGGCTTCTCGAGCTTGCTGAACAGCAGGCAAAAGAAGACCAACCAGAACGCCAATGATGGCGATGACAACGAGAAGCTCAATGAGCGTAAACCCACGTGAGCGAGACTTGTAAAAGGTAGACATAAGAAAATTCTCCAAGAATTAGGAAAGAACAATTAAGAAATAGCGAGAGCAATACCATAGACATTAATAATAAATATTGGATTCAAATGGGAAACAATATTTTAATTGATTATCAACAACATAATACATTTATTGGAGAATATATCAGTTTAAGTAAAGATGGTACTAAAATTGCATTAGGTATTCCTTATTATGATCATGTATTAGATGATGTTAATAAAACTATAAGAGTAGATGATGGTAAAGTTATTGTATTTGAATATAGAGAAATAAATACACAAAATGACTGGGATACTTTAGATATAATTAAAGGAAGCGATAGTGTATTTAATTCAAGTGCCATAAAGAGTTATTGGGTAAGATATGGAGATCATTTTATAGGTAATAATGATCAAATTGGAAATGGAATTTGTCTTAATTATGATGGAAGTATCTTAGCATTTTCTTCATCAAAAAA
>CAJXFK010000012.1 GCA_913052575.1 uncultured Planctomycetaceae bacterium | reverse complement strand
TGCCATGCAATCAGCGCTTTGCAACGCTGCGATCAAAGCATGGGAGCACGTCGAGGAGACTCAACCCGGTGAAAATGGACGGAGCCACCGTTTTTCAACAGAAGAAAAAATCAACTACGTCAAAGCGCTACAACAAGAGATCGACCAACTTGCTCGCACCCGTCGCGCTGCCTGTGAAGAGGTAATTCTGCCCTGTCGGCCCGCACCAGTAGGCTGGGAAGGTTTCCATGAAGGCTCTGCTACCAGCAGTGCCACATCACCTGCGTGATACCGAATCCGCAACGAACTTCTTCGCGTCGCCACCCCACAAATTCCAAGCATTTTTCAAATGTTGTAGACCTCAAACTAGCCTGTTTGGGCGAGATCTTGGGCTTGCTTCGCCGCAATGAATTCTTGGGATTCAATATCGATACCAAAATGATCCCGATAACGTTTTATACGCAGATTGGTAAATTTATCGTAATATTCTCCAATCACTTTATTTGTCAGTGTTGGAAGACAAAGGATTGATTCCCGATGATTTGCTGGCAAATCCAAATAATTCTCAGGCAAATAGCCTTTTGATTGGCATAAGAAAAAAAGCTCTGTTCCTGGATAAGGATAGAAAACAAAGTAACCGAAATCGAGAACATCAAGCTCTTCTGCAAGATCATACGTCATCTGCAAGTCAGATGGTGTTTCCTCTGGCAACCCCAACATGAAATTCGCCGTGAGGGATATCCCTGCCGAACGCGTCCATTCAAACACATCAAGAAACTGTTGGTTTGTGACAGGCCGCTTCATCACCTCATGACGAATGCGTTCACTCCCAGATTCAACACCATATGTAATCTGTGAACAGCCCGCTCCAGCAAGTTCAATCAGCAATTGTTGATTCACTGTTTCAACTCTTGCGTGAAGTGAAAATGGTGCCCCTATTTCTTCCCTGTAAATTGAGCAAAATTCTTTGACCCATGTAGGGTGGATTGTAAATGTATCATCAAGAAAGATAACGTATGAAAGCTTTCCAGACTGCTTGAGTTGCCGGAGTTCAGCCATGACATTGTCGATCGATCGCCTGCGACCATATGCAGTCTCGGCTCCACGATAGAGCTGGTTATACATTCGCGCGCCGCAATACGTGCAAGGAAAAGGACAGCCTCGCTGCGTGGTCATGTGACAAACACCCTGGTGCTCATCAAGATGGTCTCGTGCAACAAATGGCAAACTGTCGATTGGTGAATATGGTGGCCTCAGAGCAGGACGCTCACCTACCTTCTCTTGAATATTTCTTATTCCTGCTACGGATCCTCCAGATTCAATAGCATGAACAAGATCGAGCATTGCCGTCTCTCCTTCACCGATACAGGCATAGTCGATACCATCAGTCTGCAACACGTCATCAGCCGAAAAAGTTGGATGTAAACCACCAGCAACGACAGGTATTTCGAAGTACTCTCGCAGGTCATGAGCCAACTGGCGTGCTCTTAACCACTGACGGGTAGTGAGTGACAGCCCAATCAATTCCGCCCCACAAGAACGAACATGCTCAGCCACATCGTTCGATGTGTGATCTAAGGTCATCCGAAAGAAATGAACGCTATGTCCATGCTGACGAAGCACAGAGGCCAAAAAGGCTGGGCCAACCGAGGCGACAGCCCACGAACGCTCAGTATCGACTTCAATGAATAATACTCTCACCGAGAATGACTCTCTGGAATTACATTTGTGAAAACAAGAACTTTTTTCATAAAAAATAGTTTCCCTTATCCTAAAACACTGTTCGTGATTCTCAAACAATAAAACAGGATGAACCCCCCGAAATAATCACATTTAAAAATCATTATCAATGAGTATTTGGTGGTCTCTCACATGATTTTCAATCAAAACTTCCAAGGCTATCCGTGCAATTTTTATATCAACCCAAGACGACTGATTGATATGGAACTTTGATCAAGAACCTGATGCTTTACGCTACCTTTAATCTCTTTGGCCCACATCCCGAAAGAACCAAAGCAACACATGTCTAGTCACTCGCCTGAAGCTTCGCACAATTAATCCAAGCTGCCTTCTCGGCACTTTGTTTCAACTGGTGCACTTAAATTACAGATCTCTGTCTTTGCTTATTGAATATTGACTCAAGCCGTAAAGCGAGTAATTAGCATTTTTTGTAGCACAGTACACCGAAGCTCACTTCGATCTTTGTTAACTCGATTGAAGATGTGGGGATTCAGCAATAGCGCATGGCTTGCACAACACTTGAAATCATGCATTATTCCTTTTAAAAGCACAAAATACGCTTTACAATTCGATGAATTCTTTATTTATGAAAGCTCATTTTTCTAGCCACCAACAAATAGTTGCTGGCATACGTGCCAGGACACTTAATTTCCTTAAAAGAACAGTCTTTGCTAGACTGCAATAATCGAAGCTAGCCACCACAATAGTAATCGCATTTCTCTACAAACCTTTTATTGAGAGCTCCGACAATGGGACAGCCCGCAGCACGACTGGGAGATCAGGCACTACAAGCAGCACCGCACTGCCATGCTCCAATTCACCCACCTGCACCAGTCCCAACACCTGTGCCACATCCCGCCCTGCCACTGGCAATTATTTCTGGGGCTCCAACTGTTATGATCGCGAATCAGCCAGCAGCCAGGATAACGGATCAGACAATGATATGTCTTCTTCCTTCCTGTATTCCTGGTGGCCCAGGAGTTATCGACAAGGGCTCAGCAACTGTAATCATTGCCAATATGCCGGCTGCCCGCGTTGGTGATTCAACCCTTCATGCGACATGCATTGCACCAATTCCAAGTCCCACAGGCACAATCTTGCCACCAGGTGCCCCCACCGTTTTAATCGGTTGATTACGGCCAAAAGGTACGATGCAACTTTCTCACTTTGAACTTTTGAAACCGGTATGTCCTGTCTGTCGTGCACAAACGCGTGAGCCAAAGCAACTCATTCTCAACACTTTGGTTCGACAAGACACGAACAACATTATTGAGGGAATTCTCTGCTGCCCGGAGCCAGCGTGTCGCCATGAATTTCCTATTCTTGACGGCATTCCTGTTATCGTTCCTCAGCTACGTCCTATTGTCTCCGGATGGATTGATCGAATTCGTGCACGTGACAGTTTCTCCGAAAGTCTTGAGAGTCTACTTGGGGATTGCTGCGGATCTGGTTCTGGTTTCGATGACGAACGACAACGACGATCGTCATATACGTGGGACCACTGGGGAGAATTTGATCCAGCTATTAACAAGTCGGTTGGGCAAATCACATCTCCTGGAGCCATCGCTCGTTTGCTCAAACAAGGGATCGATTTATTTCCAAAGAAACTATCTACTGCGAGTGGTCCGGGGCTCGATATGGGATGCGCTGTAGGCCGCACTACCTATGAATTGGCGGATCATCTTCAACGACCTGTTGTTGGGATCGACCTCGATATATCTCTGCTACGAAGGGCTCAACAAATCCATGCGAGTGGTATTGTTGAATACCCACTACGAAGGACAGGCCTTGCTTACGACCGACACACGTTCTCCGTGGCTGACCAATATTCACAAACCGTAAAAGCAAACATTGACTTTTGGTGTTGTGATGTGACTGCTCTTCCTTTCAGCGACAATCTATTTTCCTTTACTTCCAGTCTCAATGTACTCGATTGTGTGCACTCCCCACTCACTGCACTTCAGGAAATCGAACGGACTCTAGAACCTACTGGACGATGCGTTCTCGCCAGTCCTTATGATTGGTCTACTTCAGCAACACCAACCGAAGCTTGGATTGGCGGACATTCTCAAAGAACTGACACAAAAGGGTCCCCTGCAACGATCATTCGTCAGTTATTAAACTCTAAAGAACATCCGGCATCTTTACACAACATGCATCTGGTGAATGACATGAAAAATGCATCATGGCAGGTCCGACTCCATGAACGGGCCACAATGAATTATTCATGTGACATGCTTGCTATTGAAAAACTGCGGCAAACAAACAAGTAGCGGTATCTATTGAATTATTTCTGAATACCAAAGCTCACAACATCTTAGAATAGAAAAAATAGGCTATAGACACTTCAATTTTGAAGCTCCGTAAAATTTAAGCAATAATTTCTTATCCACTGATGTTTTTAAGTTTCTTTCCAGATATTTTCACCCGACGCAATCGAAAAACCTAACTCAAGTAATTTTTTGAGATGGGCGGATGATTCTGCTGGCTCTCTTCTTTCGGCAGCCAAACGAATAGCACCAGTCACTGCAAGCCCCGCAAAATGTGGCTCTGGTGGCAATGGATCAAGGTGCGGCGGTGCGATTGATTCTCCAGCTAAAAAAGCGGCTAAGGCAGCGCAACCCGCTGGACATGCCAAACCAATTTCGGTGGATGACGCTTCTGCAGCGTAGGCCTTTTTTTGCTCCGGCGCAGTCACCCATGCTTCCGCACAGACAAGAGCCGGCATTTCGTGATCAGTCGGACCACCACCAGATTCTCCTCTTGCAGCACAACATGCCCACCAAACAGCCCCTCGACGAGTAAGGGCCTGTGCAAGAACACTACAAGCATCATTTAGCAGTCCCGATTCGGTCATCATCCGAGCAGTTTCAACAACAGAACCACCTGGCAGTTCATCTTCCGCTGTCTTCAAGAAAGAAAGAGCCTCGTCTTCGAGTGCTAGCTTTGCGAGTCGACTGCGCGATGCTTCTTTCGTTGGAAACTGATCGAGTGTTACTATCTGCATATGTATGCTCCACCGCTTCTAAATGACTATTAGCCTATCTTTATGATTGCGCCTGACTGAGTCAGAGCGGTGGTTCCCTTGATAGAGGTTGTCAGCCCCTCAATGCTCGCCGAAGTGTTCCCCTTCACACTGACTGTCGTTCCCTTGATGTTGATGCCACTAGGACCAATTTCAATCGAATTGCTGCCAACTTTTAATGTAATTGATTGCGTACCTTCAATTGTCCATGAAGTAGCCTTCATAGACCCACTGCCACTATTTACACTCAGAGTATGATCACCTGACTTGACGGTGAGCGAATGGCCATCGCCCACTTCAATTACCTGACCTTTTCCGACAGTAATTGCCTGTTTTCCTTTTGTCACCTCATAGGTCGCATCACCTTGTTTCACAGTGTATGTCTCGTCACCTGTCGAGACTGTTGTCTGATTGTCTTTGTACACGGTCATGGAGCGAGTGCCATCGTCACAGCCATCTGAACCAATCTCTTCGGTCAGGTTATTGTAAACCTTGACTGACCTGTCACCCTTATCTTTTGTATCAAATCCTACTTCTACGGAGTCATCGTTTTCGACAACACGAGTAAAATCTTTTTGTGCATGAAAAGTAACCATTTCCGAGTCTTTGGTATCGTCGAAAATGAGTTGATTTGCCTGATCCTCTTGACCATCTTTCGTACTTCTTGTCTGAATTCCACTCTGAGCAGCACTATCTGGCAAGGTAAACGGCGGCTTGTTTGTTCCGTTGTAAACCGCTCCAGTGACAAGCGGTCGATTCGGGTTGTTATCCAAATGCGATACAACAACTTCCATACCAACTCTGGGAAGGAATTGTGAACCGAATTGTGGTCCAGCTAATGACTGGGAAACACGAATCCAACAAGAAGACTGCTCATTTTTTTCACCATATCGATCCCAATAAAACTGAACCTTAATACGTCCATATTCATCTGTATAAATTTCTTCACCAGATGGACCGACCACCAACGCTGTCTGCACTGTTCCAGAAGGCCATGGGGTGGACTGAGGCACTCTGGCCACAGTCTCAGAAGGAACGCACTCGAAAGTATTTTCATAACTAAATGCCACTTCTGACTCAGACGCAGTTCCGTAAACGCCTTTATTACTCCCTTGATGGCTCACTTTTATCAGCAGATATTTCTTTCCTTTTTCTGAAGAATTTGGATGATCTCCTATTTTGAATGTATAACCCGGTGAAAATGATCGGCATGAACTTTTTCCACTCGCTACATCTGAAAGTAATTCAGCTGCTTCAATCCGATATTTCCCGAGTGATTCACCATCAGACTTTTTGATATAGTCGCCAGGGTAATCAAACAGTTCAGCATTGGAAGCCGATGGATAAGGAGACTTCCCTTTAGAAGTCACCAGTAGATCTGTGGACGGATCTTCGAAATTATAGTCTGTTTGCACAAACTTCCCGGAACGAAACGAATGGTCGTGTTTCCACGTTATCAACTGACCAGGTTCATCGGGAGACGAAAAGCCTTGAATGGCATCAACCTGTCCATCATCGCAATCCGTGAATGCCGAGTTTGAATCTGCGATCACCATTGACAGACTATTTTTTGCATGCTCGAAGAAGTAAGTCATACCTGCAAACTCCATGAGACGGCTCACAAACGCGAGATCGGTCTCCTGATATTGAACGCAATACTCCCATGGCGAATATGACTCACTCAGTTTTTTTGAAACTGTCAATTCAGAACAGTCGCCCAGAACTGCTGAAAGTATGTCTGGCGTCGACTTTTCCTGAAAAATTTTACAGTCACTTGTTAGCGATGTAAACCAAAGTGATGGAACAACTACAAGGTTCCACATAGTAAGTTTTTCATTACGCCCGGCCCAAGAGAATTGCTTTACGTATCCAGTGAACCAGCGAGGATTCCCACTGCCCTTATCTACTCGAAAGCTTACTTTTTTCCCAACAATCTTTGTGTCATCAATTTGATCTTCGACACTGAGACACGTCAGCTCAAAATGAAAAAGGCCACTGAGAGTTTCTTGACCTTTGAATGACTCCAGCAAAAGTGCATCTTTGCCAAGCGGTGTTTCAATCGCGAGAGGTTCGTCATCTTGCGTGTATTTACTCATATTCCGCCCTTACTACGACGACTTTTCGCCTATTGCGTAAGAGTCGGTAACCTTACCCTGACTCTTACCCATCGTATCGTACTTCGTATACGTCCATGTTACTTTTGTATACGAAAGCTTGACACATTCGCATGGAAGTATCCGGCCCTCCTGATCCGTCTCGACCAGGTCATAATTTGTAACGATAACGTTTTCTAGTTCGTAGGCGAGGTACGGCTCCGCAGAACCGTCCACAATCGTACATAATTCTATGGTGACCTTGGGTAGCAATTGACCTGTTGCACAAGCCTTCTTGACCTTGACACTCGCGCTATCTAGATCCTTCACTACCAGAGCATCACCAAGACAGGTCGCCCCAGCCGTTCGTTCCCTTTGCTGAAAACCACCGGTACTATGAGTTATTGGTGCCGATAGCCCATGACAAATGCTCCAACCAGAGTGATTGGTATCCGTTGCTTCACCTTTAAAGTCTCCAATCTTAACAAAACCTGTACCGATTTTTGTGGTTCGTTCAGTTGGTTGTTGCTTGCCAGACATCAATCTTCTCCTGAGCTCTTGCCCGTTTACCCTACCGCCCCGGAGTTGCATCCGGGGCGGCGTTGGGGCAAGCAGTAGACAAATTCGTCTACAGTTAATTCCACTTAGGCTTTGTTTGCACCCATTTCATAGGACGCTTCGACATTACCCTTCTTGGAGCCGGTCTTATTATCGAACTCGGTATAGGTCTTCGTTATTTTCGTAAAGTTCATACTGATTTGCTCACTAGGCAAAGGCTCACCGGATGAGTTGCCATGACATGAATAGCCAGTGAAAACAACATTCTCGAGCTTCCAACTTAGATATGTATCGGTCTTACCACCTGTGGTAGTTGTAAACTCAATTTTTACTTCTTTGTTGAATTTACCAAGAGCGCACGCCTCCATCAATTTTGGTGAAGACTTATCAAGCTGACGAACAAGGGTAATGTCACCGAGACTTGTTTCGCCCTTGGTTCGTTGCTGGTCAACCGCACCACTTGGGATTGACCGAAAAACTGGCAAAGAAGCCGAGTCGCAAATGATCCACTTTTGGTGATTGCTATCAGTTGCTTCTCCTTCAATATCCTTGCACTGTACGTAGAGTGCCATTTTCTTTCCTTTCAAGCAGTGAGTCGCTTTCGAGATTTAAAATCTTGTGAAAAACAACATGTTTTTCACGTATCAGACGGCATGAGTGACCCACCGGATTCTCTCGCCGCCTTACTATTATCTTGAGTATGCACAATTTCTTGCGGAACTAAATCTTTTTTTTAAAAAAAGGTTAGGTGATTTCGTACTGGAAATCTCCCTTTTCTGAATCCCATTGCACGGTAACACCTTCCACAATCTGTCCCTCAGCCAATTTTGCAAGAAGACGTGTTGAAAGTTCCGGTAACATGGTGCCCGAAAGCACTCGGTCGATGATGCGTGCTCCACTGTCAACCTCATTACAACGATCAATGACTGCCTTAACCACTTCTGGCTGCCATGAAAAGTCCGCCTTATAGGACTCAAACACACGTCTGCCAATTGACTTGAGTTTCAACTCACAAATCATCCCAAGAATATCATCTGGAAGCGGATAGTACGGGATAACGGTCAGTCGTCCGAGAAATGCCGGCTTAAAATGCTTCAGGAGGTCATCGTGTAGAGCGTCGGCAAGCGCATCTGGCTCAGGTCGAGTCTCTGGATCATCACACAACTTCATGACCGTATCGGTTCCTGCATTTGTTGTCATGATGATGACAGAATTACGGAAATCTATATCTCTTCCTTCTCCATCTTTCATTTGCCCCTTATCAAAGACCTGATAGAAGATATCCTGCACCCCCGGGTGTGCTTTCTCCATTTCATCGAGCAATATCACCCCATACGGCCTTCTTCGCACTGCCTCGGTCAGGACGCCACCTTCACCGTACCCGACATACCCCGGAGGCGAGCCCATGAGGAGCGACACCTTATGCTCTTCTTTGAACTCACTCATATTTATGGTTGTCATGTTTGACTCATCACCAAAAAGGAGTTCTGTAAGAGCTAATGCCGTTTCAGTTTTTCCAACACCACTCGTACCAGCTAACAAAAATACTCCTGTTGGTCTTTTCGGATCGGTTAGTCCCGCTCGACTTGTGCGAATTCGCTCAGCGATCACTTCAAGTGCATGAGACTGCCCAACAACCCGTTCTTCGAGTTTTGATTTAAGGTCAAGGACACCCTGAATTTCATCTGAGACCATTTTCCCAACGGGGATACCTGTCCAACCCGCAATGACCTCAGCAATTGCCTGTTGATCAACACAAGGGCTTACCAACGGTGTTTCGCCCTGTACTTCTTTGAGCTGCTTTTCTAATGACTGCAGTGTTTGACGACGAGCTGTGGCATCCTGCTCTGACAATTGCGACTCATCTTTTTCATCTAATGCCGCAAGAATTGTCGCACGTTCTGCCTGAATCTGTTGAACAAGCCTCGTTTCTTCATCAAATTTTGCTTTCAGAACAGCGAGTGATTTTTCAAATTCAGTTTTGCGGACACCCAGTTCCTGAAGCGCCTCGGAATGGTCTGCACCTGTACTCTGCTCTCTTTCAAGGAGATTCATTTCGACTGCAATTGCATCGATACTTCTTGCTGAGTCTTCAATCGCAGGAGGTGTTGAGGAATGACCAATCGCTACCTTTGCGCATGCTGTATCGAGCAGACTGACACCTTTATCCGGTAATTGCCGAGCAGGGATATATCGTCGTGATAATTTGACAGCATCAACAACTGCTTCGTCTAAGACTGTCACTTTATGGTGCGACTCAAGCGTAGCGACGATGCCACGAAGCATTCTGCAAGCAATACCATCAGTTGGCTCTTCCACCTTCACGACCTGAAATCGCCGGGCAAGAGCTGCGTCTTTCTCAAAATATTTTTTATATTCTGCCCATGTTGTTGCTGCTACTGTTCGCAATTCGCCTCTGGCCAAAGCTGGTTTGAGAAGATTTGCAGCGTCACCCTGTCCCGCCTGGCCACCCGCGCCAATCATGGTATGAGCTTCATCAATAAAGAGAATGATCGGTGTCGGTGACTTTTTCACCTCATCAATAACACCCTTCAAACGATTCTCAAACTCTCCTTTTACACCTGCGCCAGCCTGCAATAACCCAAGATCCAATGTCCGGATCTGAACATTTTTCAAAGGCTCTGGAACATCACCGGAGGCAATCCGCTGAGCAAAACCTTCAACAACAGCAGTTTTTCCTACACCGGCCTCACCTGTCAGAATCGGGTTATTTTGTCGTCTCCTCGTCAGAATATCCACAATCTGACGGACCTCTGCTTCACGACCCAACACAGGATCAATACCACCAGCTTTTGCTTTTGCTGTGAGGTCAATTGTAAACTGATCTAAGCCGGGTGTTTTCGTCGGCCCTTTCCTTTCGCCTGATGAAGAACTTCCATCAACACCCTCACTGTCACCAGACGACCCCCCGGGCATATAGTCCGATTCCGTTGAACGCGAAAACACCCGTGAGGCTTCACGAACCAACACCTCTGGAGCAATACGTCGAAATTCATCCGAAGAAGCAACTGCTCGCTGGGATAAAGCCTCATTTGAAAGTAGAGCCAATAATAGCCAAGCCCCGCGGACACGGCTTTCATTGTGGTCGACACTCGAAAGAAGCCAAGCTTCTTTAATCAAGTCGCAGACCTCTGGAGACAAGAGTGGCGGTCGCGCATTACCAGTTTTAAACCGGTCGATAGATTTTGTCAGATCTGCTAAGAGATTTCCCTGATCAATTTCAAAATGTTTGAGCAGCAAACAAATATCATTACCTGGCTGCTCCAAAAGTTTTACTAACCAGTGTTCTATTTCAACATTATAATTCGTTCGCGACAAACAAAGACCAGCGGCACCCTCAAGCGACCGCTGGCAGACTGGGTTCAGTTTTCCAATGAGTGACTTTAGATCAAGACCAGCCATATCTAGAAACCTTTAATGTGAAAAAATACGCCACGTGCATCACTGAAAGCCCGTTCACATTTTTTAACGATAGAAAATACTAGATGTGACCGGCAATGCATTGCCTCGAAACTACACGTGAGATTACCTTATTTTTCAGGTTTTTAAAGACTCTGCTATAAAACACCGGTCATAAGAATTCACTGAGAATCTTGTTCGTTTGATACCAAAACAAGTCTTTTTCTACGAGGTGATTTGGAATGACGTCTCATCGCGATCACTCTCAAACTCTGCGTGACATGGTAACCACGTGGACCACCCAAGTCTTGGGCACAGAGGCACTTCTGGCTCCTGGGCAAGAAGTTGAACTGGTGGCACTTCTGCTGCTTTGAGAACCAATCGAATCTTAATTGAAAACTGTGCACCCGCTGCAAATCGAAGAAGATCACCCGCCGCTATGAGATCCGGCTGACCTGGGAGAAATCGACTGAACTTCTCTGCCCTCAACGGCCCAAGCCGTACCTCAAAAGCTGATGAGCTATCCCATACTCGGCTACCCGCAATCGCAGATTTGCCAAGAGCAGCATGACGGCCATGTGGATTACCCTGGCTTGCAAGCCGTGTACAATCTTTCTTCCGTAGAACAAGCCAGTTGCCTACAAAAGGTATTATTTCAGCATTGACTGAAAAAACATCGCTGATCATTTTCTTCAGTGATTCTGCAGTTCGAGGCCGGCTGACCAGATTCCCAACATGGTAGTAAAGTACCTCATCAGGAACATTGAGACGATCTGCTAAACCAGGTGTTCCGATGCCGATAATTGCAGCAATACAAGCCGTTAATGGGTCTGACTCACCGACAAGATTGCTTGCACGCTTCCCAACACTGTGTGCTGATTTTTGGTATTCGTAGCCGACTGCCCCTCGATACTTTACCCATGAGCGATAAAGCCTCACAGTAAAATGGTGAGTAAAAATATTGAGAAAATGTCGAAACGTTTGATCACGAAAGCGTCGTGAGCGTTCAACGACAAGTGTTGTGTAGTGTTGTGGTAATTTGCCAGTCGAACCAATCAGACCGAAACTTGATAGCTCAAGACGCACCATTTCATCGTCAGTTGTGAAGTCATGGTGATCTGTGTAGTCACCAAACCAATCTTGCGGCACGCTGATCTTAGTCAAAGCTCCCTCTGGAAATTGGAGTGAGGCAGATGACTCAAATCGTAGTGTGTCACCAAAAAACTTTTGAAGAGCCCATTGAGATGGAGTATTTTTCCCTAGTAGAGAAGGTGCCTGAGTAATCGGCCCAGTTCCTGCTGGTTTTACTAACGAATCTGCTTTTAATCCCTCTCTAGCATATCGATTAGTCAGCTGAATCTGATCGAGAAGACGGACTGCCTGAAAAAAATCATATGACTGTGGTTCTTGAACGAGCTGTCGTAGTACTTCAGACGCTTTCCTTACCAACTCTTCCATTTCGATCGACTTTTTGAAATCAGTCATACCAAGACCTTTGAACCAGATCGCGGTGGCCAGGACCACTCCTCCTGACGGCTATCCCGTTGTCTTGAAGTCGACACCAACTGAGTAAAACTATTTATGTTAACCCAAGCAGCATAAAAACGTTCCAGTACGCTGGAAAATAGAAATCCTGTCCGAAAGTCAAAGTATTCGTCATCCAACTCAACCCTCACTTCAACTCCTTGGCACACACCATTCACAGCCGTACCAACTCGAGCAGCAATACGACTACTCGAGATGTCTCGGACTCCCTCTATCCATCGCCGCTTTTGCTCAAAGTCTTCTATATTATCAAGCAGGTAGAGATGAAGCATCTCTCTCAATGCAGCTGCTGCGTCTCCGGGCTTTTCGCTGGCAAGCGAAAGGTGATTCAAAGAAAGATGTGATACAAGCTTCCATATTGCTCCCTGACCCGGTCGTACTCGAGCAGGTGCAGTTGGTCGAACAAGACATAAAATTGAACCGATTGGACCTTGGCCAGACCGAATATTCAATCTTGGTCGGTTACCGGTGAATGGCAAACGGCTTGGTAGATTCCGATTTGTACATAGTCCAGACGTATGCACTGTTTTATCTATCAGACCAATTTGCCCCTTCTGTTGGTCGACCAAGCTTAGCCAAACATCACTTGCCCCATCAACAATGCCATCGGGACGCGGCTCACGATGCATGCGCCGATGCGTCATCCATTTCACAGTGCTTGCTTCTTGCAATCCAGCAAGAGATGAACTTGTTGAAAGTTTATAGAACGGTGTAGATTCGACCGGTTCTCCACCGGGATCACTTACTTGAACTTTGTCAATTGCATAAACCTCGATCGCTCGGGCACGACGAGCATCAGGCACAACACAGTATTCTGATTTTGTTCCGTCAACAGTGAATGGGTCGAAAGGTTGTGTGAAGAGATTTACAATAGGTGAGCAGCCCAGTCGAATATTTGATCGTGAAACGGACCTTTCAAGATTTTGATCGAAGTCTGCAAGCAAAATTGAAATATGAAGTTTTGATCCAGATTTTTTAATCACACTCTCTGGAATCTTCTGAAGGTCAACAAAGAGGTACTTCTGCGGCAGTGTAAAAAACTCAGTGAGCAAGCGATGTCCAGAAAAGCCTCTAGCCTCTTCTGGCAACGCAGCCTCGTCATCCTCAAATCCTGCTGCAACGAGACACTCCGGATTTAAAATTACTGGCGACCGATCATCAGGCCCAGTTGAGACCATAATTCCGTTGCAACGAGTTAACATTGACTCGTAAAGATGAAAGACTGACTGTCCCGTATCCGCATGAAGAAAAAAGCGTAATTCATCAATCTGTAATTTTGAAATTGGTACTTTCGGTGACAGAGCTTCAAGCACTATGTCCAATACCATAGCCGTACCGATGGGCGGAATAGCTGGAAGCTGAAAGGGCGGGCCAGCAACATTAACATCTGAAATACGAATCGGCCAGACTCTTGTATTGAAACATGTTTGATAAATACATGGCTGTTCATCAACTGGTTCCGATTCAAGTTCTGTGCCACGCGGAATTTCATAACCAGATGTAAGTGATGCCTGCTTTCGATCAAGGGCAAACTCAACAACCGACATTGAGGGAACAGGACGCAGGTAGTGCGGGCACACCATGTCAAGCAAGCTATCAGTTAGTTCTGGAAAATCATCATCTAGCCGTTTATGAATATCCGCCGCGAGGAATGCTGTCCCTTGCAGTAGTCGCTCGACATGCGGATCTTGAGACCCTCCACGACCAATTGATAAACGGGCTGCTACCTTCGGATGCTGCTCAGCAAACTCGCCTGCCAATGAATGCAAAAGCGCTAATTCACGCTCGTAGTACGGAAGCATGTCGTCACTCATTTACCCACCCTCGACGTTGAATTCGCCACTAATTGAATTAAATGATGATGTAAAAAGCACCGGTTCCTTGAGGGGCTCAATAACCAGTACCGCATCTATTTCAAAACTCAGCTGTCTCAAGGAGTCACTAGCATGATTATCTAGACCTTTGGACCTGACACGAACGCCACGAAGCCTTGGTTCAAAATCGCGTATCACTTCCTCAATGAGATGCGCGATTTGCTGCCCCGCCCTTCCTTGACGGATTTCAAGGCTCTGCAGGTCCGGAAGCCCGTAATTCAGTAACGATGAGTGTAGTTCTGGGAAATTCTCGGGCAACTCTTCCAGGCATCGCCTTGAATTCAATAGATATTGAAGGTCTCTACAGACAGTATCTCGCAAAGATTCGAGAACAGCCGCTTGTTGCCAAACTGGCTCACGTGTCGTTTCAGGATCATCATCCAGAAGTCGGTCAAGAATACTTGGGCGCAGTTGCTCCCTTGCAAAAACATTACCTGTGTCCGGCACAACATTTCCTCAACTCGAACGAATACTACTTGCCAGGATTCATGACAAAATACTTACACGTTAGAATACCACACTGGTTCTAGACCCATTCTGAAATATGAAAAGTAGAGAATTGGCTCATATTTCTCTGACTTACTTAGACTTTGCCGTGTTCAACCAACACGAGTGATCAATTTTGAAGCGACTAAAACTCGAGTGATTCGATCTGCAACATATTCACTTCTGTTTCACCATCAAGTACAAAACTGCGCCCCCCGGTACCGGTAACAGCTTGATCAGGTTCGCCAACCCATTCGGTCCGCCTACCGAGTCTTGCCAAATCATCAATATCTTTTTGGCTTCCATATACTGAAGGAAGAAAAACTTCAGCATCAAAAGCATCTGTTACCACCATTTTTGCTTTTCGCCAGATAAGATCGAGCGGTTGTTTCGGAGACTGAAATTCAATCGATTTGACCTGACTCATCTCAATCCAATAGTACTTTCCCGTATGCGTTAATACTTCGAAGACCTCTGCTGTAATGTCATCGAGATCACGAATATCATCAAACTTCTTGCAGTTACCATCGATTGTTATCTGCCCAGAAAGAGCTGGCCTTGAGCACTCTGCTTTCTTTACAACTTCTCCTGCTGCGTCAGGCTGCCCGTCTCGTAACAACACGAATGCCTCAAGCCGTGCCTGTAGTGATTCAGAAGCACCATCCAGAAAATCCGGAACCCTTCCCTCGTCGAAAAACTGTTTGCGTTTTGTTTCCGCTCGTATAAGTTGCCGCACCGGCGTTGCGGCAACTGCAAATCGTGGGTCAAGTGTTATGAGAGTATCAAGCTGCTTATCGGCCCGATCATCATCTCCTGCGAGGATGAGTAATTCAGCGAGAAACCAACGATGTTCGAACTTTTTCGGGTCTGCTTTCACTGCTTCAGAAGCTAAACCAATAGCCCCGTGAAGATCGCCCTGCTTGAGCTTTTCACTTACTGTCGCCATCACAGTCCTCTTTTCACTATTTCGGGGTTAATGCCTTCAGCTGAGATACTAGCCTCTCCGAGAAGACATCTTGTTAGGGTCATAATGTACTGCTGAAATGAGACGAAGGGTCGAATCGATTCTATCAATCTGAAAATGTGGCTGTAACCGCATGACGACTTTCATGGTTCCGCCCGACCCCGGATCATCCTGCACCTCAATTTCAGCGGCCCTCAGTGGCATTTTCGCTCGAGTCTCATCTGAAGCCTGATCATCTGGACTGACATACTGATGAACCCAATCACTCAGGAATTTTTCTGCTTGAGGAGCCTCAGTGAAACTTCCGAGCTTGTCTCGAAGAATCACTTTAAGATACTGCGCAAACCGTGAGACACAGAGCACATACTGCATCATTGATGAAAGCCGCTCATTTTCTGAAATTTTTTGGTCGTCAAAAAGTTTGGGTTTGTGAAGCGACATATTAGAGTGAAAAACGGCTCGCCCATCTGAACCCGTCGCTTCAAGTGGTATCATTCCAGCCTGTTCAAACTCTTCCCCCAAATCTGATGGAATGTTAACCTCCGTCGGCCCCCTGAGAACATTTGAATTCTCAAACCCAGAGAAAGTATCCTTAGGAAGTCCAGCTACTTCCCCGCCACCTCCAACACCACGGGAACCACCCCGGAGGTTTGCAAACCAACCAGACCTACCAAATTCTCTGATAACAATACTTGCGAACGGCCATACGCCACTCATCCAAAGATTTCCGGACCCGTTGACTGCCTCGGTTTTTTCCTTGTACCGAAACCCCCGTTGTTCCCAACTCCGTTCATCTGCTGCCAAAGCGTTAGGGTGCCCAATTAAACCGTTATATCCATGCCGACCTAACACCCTCGGTAAAGGCAAGCCGATAAACCTTGATTCTTCACGCTCACGTAATGCTTTCCATTTAATAAACTGTTTTGATGCTTGTGTATCTGTGATCCTAGGGAGATTTTCAAGATCATTCAATTGTTCGCTTCCAAAAATTGTGGGTTCTGGCGATACAAGTAATGGTGCAAAGGCTGCCATTGCTGTCTCAGACATTCCTGATAACAAACTTACGTCATCCGGATGGTGACTGAATTGATGATCACAAACCAGCAATCCGTACGGAATACCTCCAGCGGTTCCAAACTCATTTTCATAGACCTTTTGCCACAAGTCAGAACGATCGAATTCAACAGCTGTTTCTTGATCTCTACGCAACTCTCTTTTTTTTACAGAAAGAACACGAACCTTGACTCGCGGCTTGCCCCCAACCCCTGTCCCAGAGTCTGAATTAGCCCCTTCTGCCTGGTTCACAAGATAAAATAACCCACGCCAACTACCTTCAAGTTTCTGAAGTGCAGTATGGTGTAAAATCGTGTCCACTTGCACATTGAGTGCCTTGTCGATAGCAGCGACATCTTCACCGAGTTTGCAGAGTATCTCACTACGAGTAACTTGCTTTCCTAAGAGGATTCGTGACGCCGCCCACGTCCGAAAAACGTGATTGAGGTCGTCAGAAGCAAGAATAGACGCCTCGCCTCTACCTCGTATCGACGCCAGCGCAGACGTCCCTCTTTCAGCGAGAGACAGAAGCGCTGGATTGAGCGCACTAGCAGAGGAGCGAAAATCAGCGGCTTTCTCTGTGCCGGGCAGAGCTTGGACTGCCAGAGACGCTTCTACCCCACGGTCCGGATTCATTGAATTCATACGCTTCGACCGAGAAAGCCACTTACAAACAACGAACCTTAAGGTTAGTGATTAACAACCCCTAAGACCACGTTGCTGATCAAGTTATCAACCACTCTTAGCCGGAATCTTAGCGACTAGTCGCAGACTTGATGTTAATTCCTCTAACTGCAACCACGGACGCAAATGAGCCACAGCGTTATAGCTTCCTGGCGAACCCGGAATATCCTCAACCTTTATCTCTGCTTCCGCGAGAGGATATCTCGCCTTCACATCATCACTCGGGTGCGGATCAGTGGACACATAGTTCGCTATCCACCGCTTTAGCCAGTCCTCACAGTCCTGTCGTTCCATAAATGATCCGATCTTATCTCTTGCAATTACTTTCAAGAAATGAGCAATACGAGATGTAGCCATAATGTACGGCAGTCGAGCAGAAATTGCGGCATTCGCTGTTGCCTCAGGCTTGTCGTACTTTTTCGCCTTTTGCGTCGTCTGCGCGCCAAAGAAAACGGCATAGTCCGTATTTTTGTAGTGACAAAGCGGAAGGAAACCGAGCTTGGACAATTCAGCTTCACGGCGATCTGTAATAGCAATCTCTGTAGGACACTTCATGGCCTGATCACCATCATCGGCTGTGAAGATATGAGCAGGTAGACCTTCAACCTTACCGCCATTTTCCGCTCCACGAATTGCCGTGCACCAACCGAATTTTGAATACGCAGAGGTCATCTGGGCACCAAGAACATACGAACTATTCATCCATGAGTAGTTACCGTGCTCAACTGGCTTTGAGTTACCTTTTTCGTCAAGCTCAACCTCTTCATAGTCAAACTCTTCGACTACCTTCGTATTCTTCCCATATGGCAGTCGTGAAAGAGATCTCGGCATTGTCAAAACTGCAAACCGAGAGTCATCAGAATCACGAAAACTCCTCCACTTCGCATAGCTCTCATCAAGAAAGATTTTTTCAAGATCACGTGGCTTCGACAATTCTGAGTAACTGTCCATCCCCATGAGTTTCGGATCTGCTGCAGAAAGAAATGGTGCAAATCCAGCTGCCGCAACCTGTGACATTTTCGAAAGCGTGTCAATGTCTTCAGGGTGATTCGTGAATTCATAATCACCGATAAGTGCTCCGTATGGCTCACCACCAGGAGAACCAAATTCTGCCTCATAAATCTTTTTAAATGTTTGGCTTTGGTCAAACTCAACAGCTTTATCAAGATCTTTGAAAAGCTCTCGCTTCCCAATATTCATGACCCGTATTTTCAGTGATGCCCCTGTTTCTGAGTTCATAACAAGGTGATGAAGACCACGCCAAGAACCTTCAAGCTTTTGAAAGGCATCGTTGTGCATAATTGCTGCTAATTGCGTCGACATTGCGGCGTCAATCGCGGTCATTGCATTCGTGATTGTCTTTCCAACATTTTTGTCGAACTTTACAGTACCCTTCAAAGACTCCTCAACGAGAGAACGAATGAGTTCATTACGTCGAGGCTTTTCTACCGCCCGAGGCATCATGGTCGTTATCTGGTCAAGCAGCCCGGCAGATGACTGTTCTGCTGCAACGCTCTCTTGTTGCTGTGATTCGCCTGTGCTCATTGTATTTTTCCTTTGAGACTCATTCAAAAATTTTCACATTCGCTTGACTTAAACTATTCAAGCACCATCGCCATCACTAGAAGAATCATCACTGGAAGAGTCAGACGAATCTGCTGCATCCCCTGAACCAACACCAATCTCACCAGCAAGCGCTTTCAGCTGGTCGTCACTTTGCAAAAGTTTTTCAATCTCATCTTCAAGACCATCGGCTCGGTCAACAGCGCTCATGAGTTCGCGAAGCTTGTTTCGAGTGTCAAGAAGTTTTCGAAGTGGCTCCACCTGCTCAACAATTTTCGCCGGCTCGAAATCTTCCATCGATGAAAATTTAAGTGAAACGGCTAATTCACTTCCATCGCCAGCTAGTGTGTTATCGACTTTCATCTCAACTCCAGGCGTCATTCGCCTCATGACATCACTGAACGAGTCACGATCTATTGAGACAAATTTCCTGTCCTTCAGTGGTTTCAATGGCTCTGTAGGATTGCCCGAAAAATCACCCATCACGCCAACAACAAATGGCAACTCTTTGACAACCGTAGCGCCCTCTGTCTCAACTTCGTACGTGATATGTACTCGCGGCTTTCGGACTCGTGAAAGTTTTCCGTGAACTGATTCCGGCATTATTGCCTCCCTCAAGAAGCGGTTGTGGACTGACCGCTGTGACTGGTGTGTATCTGAAAACCAACCTCGAATAACGTTTAGAATACACGATTCAGGGTGCCTGCCAAGCCCTTGCCTTTTCTGAACCTTAAAAAATATTCTTAGTATCCATCATTATTGTCGGGGATTTGCTCATCCATACCAGCTGCGCGGAAAAGGAGGCTGAGTGCTGATTCATCACGAAGAAGCTGTTTGTAATATTCCCCTCGCGACAATCGACCAAGTTTTACGATATTCCGTATTTGTGCAGCCACGAGGCTGTGCGGATCATGCGTTTCGAAATAATCAGCTATTTTCTCAAGCCGCTGAAATGCCTCTTCGCGGTTGGCTGGGTAGAGACCTCCAGCATCTCCTTCATTTTTTTCTTGTCCGTCTACACCGGCTGGATCTTCATCTCCTGATGATTCTTGAGGTATCGCACTCGGTGCAAAAACTTTTATTGCATCAATGCATTCTTCGAAAATATCACGTATCTGACTCGCAGGAACAACTGCTTTACCTTCAGACATTTCTGAAATCGCATCAACAAGCATTGCCCAAGTCTCATTTGCAGAAAGGAGATCCTTGTAAACAGCAGTGATTTCTCCGATATCTGTCTCCGACACTGCCTGTTCAAACTGACTTGGAGATACCCCTCCTCGATCAACTGCAAGTTGAAGTTTTTCTTCGTTGTCTTCGCCAACTAGTTCCCGACTACTCCGCCAATGACACAACCCATACGACTGATCTGAACGACCTACGGCAAGTGGAATGTGTAGTATGCCGGGAACCAACAGTCCCTCTAGCTCCAGACCCGCTAAGCGTTGGATTGGAAGTACCCGTTCTTCAATAATAAGAGTTTCGTCAGTTACACCGTCCTCAGGATCAGGAACTGGATAAACTTCGTTCCAGAAAGCCTCCACGAGCAGGCCCATGACCTGGAAGCCAGCCTGAAGCCCCGCAAAACCATCCGTACGACAAAGCGATTCAGTGAGCATGGCTGCAACATCGAGATCTTTTGAATTGTTTGTGAGTACCTCGATAGACTGATCTCGAAGTTGTGTCCATGTTGATCGAGCTGATGCCCAGCCACCTTCACTTTCATCCCCTTCATCTGCTCGCCTCTCGAGACGACGGGACTCTTCCCGAAGGTCCCGTAGATTGGATCGAATTGCACGGCCCTCGTCAGTTATCTGAAGATTCATCCCGCAGGGCTGCTCTTCACTTATCGCAGCCGCGAAACCTTCAACGTCAAAATCAAATGAGAGCGTCATGGCATTTTATTTTCCGTAATTGGCAAAGTTTCTCTAAAGAGTACACTCGTTTTCATCCAAATAGTCTAAAAATTACACGTTCGTGTGCTTCGAGCAGTCTTCGTCTTTCCATTTGTATCGATTGCACGTATTAATCGCTTCCTTGACCACGTGTTGGGCATGAATCGGCCCCCATTGCAGTGCTTCAACATGCTCCACAGCGCTCTTTGTTCATGGCAATCCTGAAAGGTGAATGGCCATTCATTAGTCGCCTGCAGCAAAGCCAGACTGCTCCAATACGATTCGCAAATCTGCAAGTGTTCGTGCATTAAGACGACTTGCCCAAGCAACACTAATGCCAACACGGCGGGCAGCCTCTGTGAGAGTTCTTCCCACAAAAAACTTTTCTTTGATGAGTTGCGCTTCTTTTTCCGGAAGATTTGACACAAGATCTCTAAGAAACGCCAGCAACTCTCTGTGAACAACTACCGAATCAACTCCTTTAAGATCGCCCGGCACGTTACCATCAAAACCACCAGACAAAGACGGCTGTTGCTGACGACGAATACTTGACCGATCTTGACTTTCTTTTTTCTCTGACTGAAGCGTCTTTTTTGGCTTCGATGATTTTTCCTTTATTTCGAATTCGTATTCGCCCTGCTCAAATGCAATTCGATTAAACCATGACATCTTCATAAGGCCATCGAAAATTGCACCTCGCACTCGATACCATGCATACGTCGAAAACTTAATGCCACGTTCTTCATCAAAACACCGAATTGCCTCAAGTAAACCAATCTGACCGTATGCAATAAGATCATCAATTTCAACGTATCTTCCGGTTCGGCGATGCAATCGCCACGCAAGAGCACGAACCAGACCCTGATGCAAAAGAAACACTCGCTCATGCTTCTTTGGAAACTTGCTCACGCCACCAACTTCCACCAAAGCATGCCGGAAGAAAGAAGCAATAAGGCCATTGTCAGCCCGAATAGAATTCTTGCTGCACGACGAGCCCGTTCGTCACTTCTGAGGCTCTTTCTTGTCCAGTCAAGTTCCGCTTGCTGATCATTCAAATGTGATAAGACACCAGCTAAAAAACCTTGCTTCTCCGGTTCAGGGCCGAGGGCTCCAGCAAACGCTCCGCTTAGCAATGGTAAATCCGCAGTAGTTAGATTATTTGAAAAAACTTGCTGGAGCACCTCATTCAACTGAGACGCTCCGTGTAAACGAATACGACAGAGCAGTTCAAGCAAACGAATGCGACGCTGTTGTTCTGGCAGTCTTGCAGGATCCAGCACCATCTCCGCAATATTGTCAGTCAATGGTCCCATCGCGTTGGCTGCTACCGCAGTAAGTTGATCATTCGTTGGTCGAATACCGACTGGAAAACGAACACCTTTCGCCTCTTCACGACCAGTTGGCTTACTAACCGTCTGGTCAGCATTCACTTTTGGTTGCTGCTCTGCTGATAGCAATTCGGCGTAATCAGCAAAGCCAGCCTCATTCTCAAGGCCTACGGCTAAAAACGTGACCGGGGCTCGAACGCCTAAACGATGTGTTATACGCTGAAAATCTTGTGCCTGAGCGATGGCTAATTTCGTAAGTGGTTGACTTACCAGATGTGCATAATCAACCTGCACAAGTGATAAAATTCCATTGATCGGTACGAAGGGTGCCCGTTCCATGACTAGAAGGCTGCACAATGCATCTAAACGAGATGCCTCTTCCTTCCTACCATACTGGTGATCGGAATCGCTTTTTTGATTCCGACACGCTTTTGCTGCAGCAGCAGTGTGACCAATACTGTTTAGGGTAATATACACTGCTTCTTTTGTTGCATATGCATGTAAAGGTGCGCCTGCACCAGGACTTCCTGACAAAAGCAACGGTGTCGCTGCATAGTGAAAGAGTGCTGACTCAAGCCCATTACCATCTGAGCCTAGAACTAAATAGACTGGCCACTCTTCAAGATCGACATCTTGTCTTTTCAAATCTTGAATGATTGTATTCCAAGCACTCGTGACATCTGGCCATCTTGCTGTGGGGATCTCACACCAAAGCAAGGCAGAACGATAGACCAGTATTGGCACGCTAATAAATAACAGAAGCAAAAGAAATATTTTGCCCGGACTCCACCACAACTGAAGCACAACCCATTCGCCAGCAAAAAGCACAGCACTTGTGGCAAGCAAAACAATAACAATTTGAAAGACACCAAACAGAAACGCCAGCCGGGCCGCCAAAGATGCTTGCCGAAACCATTGGATGGGGCCAAAGATGAGACGCAAGGGCGAAAGCAGGAAACTCAGTAGCGTATCCATTTATCGCTGTCCACGTTAATTAGGCCAATGGTTGGACTCGTAGTTTACAGCAAATAAAAGACGGACCAAGCCGTGACAATAAAGAACGCCCCAAGCAGAAGAGACGAAAATAAACTCCACAAGAGAAGAATACGTCCGGTGAGCGGACCACCGCCTGCTACCTCTGGTCCTGATGAAGGTGTTACCGGACGATCTAGCGATAGTTTTATGCCCTGTTTATGCGTTCTAAGCCATGCCTCTAAAGCATCCGGACGTTCCCTGTGTGTCCCCTGGAAACCCATAACTACAGCAGCGACAAAGACCTGCAATGCATTCCCTCTTGGCAAAGATGCAGCCTTTTCTGAAAGAGTGAAAAATTCGGTCGCCCTTTTTCGCGTACCGAACAGCTCTACCTCCATGGCATGATTTTCCCACCAAGCCTGTCCTGACCAAGTAATGTCGACAATGAGAAGTTCGTCGACTGCTGATGCCAAAGCATAACTTGCGAGCCGCCAATCTTCTGCTGCGGGGCCTCGGCAGATGGCCGCAGCCTTTTCGAAAGAAACACGCAGAGCAGCTCTTTCAGCTTCAACAGGTCCAGCTTCCCCACTCGCCGCACGTTTCGCCAGACCGATTATGGCGAGAATTACAGGAATTGCTGCAGATTGAAAATCTTGTGTCATACCGACTCGCTAGTTTCATTTAATCAAAGGGTCGGGACAGCAAAGATAGCAAACTCAATTGCACTTTTGCGACCTTCGAAGACAACTTCCACGCGGCGATCACCAGGTAATTGCTCTGGGTTTGTTATGAGTGTGTCTCTCAGCCGAATGCCCATCGCCTGATTCACTTGTATTGATTGCCAAGCGGGCGAATTCGTGTTGATACGAAAATAAAGCCAACCACCACGCGTTGGAAGAGGCCGTGGAATCTGCTCTGCTGTACGCAGCTCTAGCCCAGGCAAACCCAGACGAAATATACGATCAACATCCTCAGCGCTTCCGAGCTTCCAGTCCAAGTGACTATCTCCCGTCAAAAGACGGTGACACGTCTCTTCAGTCATATCACCCTTTAAAACACCAACATAGCATTCCCAGTCTGATTGAAGCCATTTCGCATCAAGAGTTGCCGCAAGTGTTGCATGGCCAGCACCAACAAAGTAGCGCTGATCAAACTCAAGATTCGTTACGCGAGACAGCATTCTCTCAATTTGTTTCATGATTGAATGAAAAATTGTTGCCAAATTATCATGGTCATAGGGCATGATCTCAGCGAGACGCCGATCTGGCTCGAATACCGAGAGTGAACCAGCAAGGCGGCAAAGCTCAGTGTAAGCTTCTCTTGGATGAATACCCGGGGCAAACGCTAAAACCTTCAGAGATCCCTGGCTTTCAAGAAGTTTCGATAACATGAAAAGTCGATCAAGATCGCCTGGCTCAGAACTTGAAAAGCCTACTTGCCGGGTTGTCGCTTGCTCCGCAAGTACCTCGACTTTTTTACCGATCATGTCGTACGTGCTGCGAATTATGTCATGGCAAAGAGGAGCCCACGCAGATACAGCAAGAACAGGCGGAAAAAAACTAGCATCAATCTCAGGAGCAGTCTCCCGGCTTGCAAGTCCACGTATTTGAGCTAACGGCAGGAGTTCATAACCAGAAAGGTCGTCCGTTGAAAGAAGGACCCGTACGTTCGACTGTCTGAACTCTACCTCCTGTTCATTTGTACCAGAGGTATCATCAGCCACTTCCTGCCGTACGATCTTGCTTCGGCATTTTTCAGTCTCGGCAAAAGCCGAGGCATTCGAGGTAAATGGTCCATATCTTGGGATACCAAGATATACTCGAATATCGTCGGTTGTTTCTTGGATATTTGAGAGCGATGCAGAAAGAGCCTCTACCTGTTTTGCTGCCGGCTCAAGACTGATCCGGTCTGGCTCTTCTCCCTGCTCGAAAGAAAGAAGCGTGCCGTCTCTAAAGCGAGCCTGACAACTGCGTATTTCTAGTTGCCTATTCGCAAGCGCTCTTTGATCTATCTCTAAAATTGAGAAGCCATAACAACAGGGATCATTCACAGAAACTGATAATGATTGCTGTTCCTCTCGGTGACGATCAGCCGCCTGAAAATGTTGCGGACGCAGAAACATTCCTTCAGACCAATGGACCTGCAAATGACGCATTTAAATTCTCTGAGCTGACGACTAAGGAATAGAAATTGAGAAAAGCACAGTTGTTATCTCGTCCCAAAACAAAGAAATATAGTCTAATATCTCAGAGTCGTGTCGCAAACGAGTGGGTAAAAACCGTCATAAATTCGTGTCTGCCCTCGTCTCTTCGTAATTGTTTGTAACAGAATACAGATCGAAAACCCAATGAGTGACACCCCTGAATCTAAATCAACACTCCCAGAGACGAATGTAAACATTGGCTCTGAGACAATGCCGTCAGATTCAAATAAGTTTGATGCAAAAAACTGGAGAGGTACGAATCGGTCAAAAGAAAAAGTAGGCGGTGACCCCTGGGCCCGCCGCATTATGTTCACGACAGCGACACTCGTTGCTATTATCACAATTGCGTTCATCAGTATTGCTCCGCTCACGACCTGGCAAACGACATGCGTCACTCTTGCGATTGACAACTATCAAGCTGGATTACAACCAATTGCATATCGAGATCTAGATATCTCTGGTATCCAAAAAGTGCTCAGCGGACGTTGCAGCCCGGCTACAGGGCGTGGTGTTGTTCGACTATCAAATTACGAAACATCAGATGCCATACGAGATCAACTCGTTGGCAAAATCCAGGACTTCAAACTTCGGCAAAAAGATGTCCTTCTGGCGTACGTGAGGGCTCAGTCTTTTATTTCCTCAACTGCCGAAGAAGGTTCCCCAACTAGAAACCATTGCCAACTTGCCGCCGCCGACTTTTCTTTAGAAGGTGGTTCGCCAAGTGGCTTGGTCCGCTGCAGTCATGTTCTCGACTCGCTTGGAGCCGGCAGCAACAACACAACGCTCATCGCTATGGATCTGGGCAATATTTCTTGGGACCCTAGGCTCGGAACACTTGGTAATTTTGTACCCAGTAAATTAGATACAGAACTTGCTGCGTTAAGCAATGGAAAAAAACACCTCGCTGTCGGTGACAGTTGGCTTATTACATCCAACGATTCTTTGGAGTTCTCTCATGTAAGCCTGAGCGACAACCGGAGTCTATTTAGCAAAGCCTTTGAACTCGCCCTACTTGGCGAAGCAGATAAAAGCCCGTGGGGAGACGCAGACGGAATCATCGAACTCGATGAACTCGCTAGATTTGTACATATAGTCACATATGCATGGTCGCGCGCAACCACCGGTGGTCGACACAGCCAACATCCGGTGATCTGGAAAATTGGGTCTGGCAGGATCCCGATTGATGAAATCCCTCCGAATATTCGTCTCATTCGTGCGCCTACACGAACGTTTGATACTGGTAGTACATGGCTATCAAAATGGTTCTCAGGGGGCTCTTCGGATCAAACAAAATTAACCCAGAAGCAACAACCTCTGACTAACGAAAATTCAGAGCCGGCAGCTAAGGCCACTGCAACAGCCAACACCCCGACAGCATCTCCTGACTCTGAAGCAAAAGATGAACTCGACAAGCCGTTGCCTGAAAAAAGTCAGGTGAACACGACCCAACCAAAGAATAAAAAATCAGATTCTCAGCAGAACAATAGTGCGAGCTCATCTCAAGATGACAAGAGCCAGGTAGAAGAATCTCCTCTTCAAGACAACACACCTCAGGAAGGTGGTGTGCAACCGGAAAGCCCACAAAAATCGAATAAAAAGAGTTCGACAAAAAAGGACTCGACAGATAGCCCAAAGAGTAGTGACCCGAAATCCAAGAAGCCTCGAGTCAACACTGTTGTTGATATTTGGCAACTACTCGAAAATATAGGCCGACGCCCCCAACGCAACAGCACACTCAAGATTGGTTTAAAAGACTACGCGCCTCACGTACTCAACGGAGCAAGTCATTACATTGCGCTCGCTGAACTTACCGAACTAGAAGGTGGCAAGAGAAGTGATGAAGCAAGATCATTCCTGAAGTCTCTTACAAGATCGCTTCAAGAGATTGACGCAAAAAAAAGTTTGGGCAATGACATGTCATCGCAGTCTTCTACCGCGGCCATAATTGATGAAGCAATTGAATCGGGAACGGCTTCTCAAGTGCAAGAACCCTGGCTCAATCTTCCTGAAAAAGTAGGCCAGCTTCTCCAAGCGAGAAATGATGCAATCTTTTCTACGAATGATGCGATAGAGCTCAATGGTCGACTCTCAGGAGGCAACCTGCCCTCGACCGTAGACGAGCAAGTAATTCGAAATTGCCTTGATGAAGTCACAGCCGCAACTCACTTAATAAACACCTACAGCAACCAACAAACGAACGACCGGCGGCTAATGAACCTACTTGATTCACAAACGCAACTGTTATTACATAAAAATGGATCACTGAGGGAGTTTATTGATACAACAACCACGACGTTATTGGGTGGTACTCCAGACGAACCAACAACGGCATATCACGAACTAACTAGAATCCTTGGCTCACCTGCGATCACCCAGTCGACTAGAAGTCGCCTAAAAAAACAGTACTTATTAGGGACCAGAAAAAAACCTGCACTTACTACCAATGCACTCACTCCCGCGTCGCACGCAGCCATAAGAACAAAACGCTTGCTTACAGAATCAGACCTTTTGCAGATAAGGCGATTAGTAAACCTACAACTCGATTTCTTTTCGGTAGCACTAGGCTTCAGTGCAAAAGACAATGCTCCCGAAATGATCTTGCAGCTCGGCGAGGACATACAAGAGGCACAAACCAACCTCGAAGATCTTTCTAAGATCTCGACTTTACAAGATAACGATAAGCTAATTGACAAAGTACTTGGACTGGGCAGGGTAACTGCCAAGATTTTCCAAAAACTTAAGTCCCTTTCAACGTCTCGTGAGTTTAGTGATCCCCAAGACCGGATTAAGAACGACTGTCTGGCTGGTGCTTTACGTTCACTGGACTGGCGGGATGCCTTTGCTGCTAATAGCGAAGTAATCCTTCCACCTCCGAACCTCCATTTGCCCGAAAGGTTACCGCTCACTCTTGAAATCGCAAACAATACATTTGATGAAGACCGCATCGGCATCAATGCTACCTACGAGGGCCCAAGCAAAGAGATATTCGAGGACCAAGTCTCTTTTTCATTCGATCCCGCTGTATTTCAACTGTCTCGATTAAGTGGTGATCTAATAGGCCGAAATATAAAATTCTCAGCATCAGAACTTGGTTGGAGGGGCAATCAAGCACGCTTCGAGGTAAAGCGTCTTGCAACCTCAACCCTATTCACGAAAGATCAGTCTGCAAAAATTCAAATGACCCTACATGCAGGCACCAAGAATACGTGTGCAGAAATTGTTTTACCGTTACTCAACAGTCGTGACATTGTCCTTGCCGCACGTGGTCATCCTCTTACCGTTGTCGGTCCAAAAGATTCAAACGGATGGACTCATATTGCATACAAAGCAAACAAACCCATTGATTCCACTGGAATTGGCCGTGCATCAACCGCGCCAACACTTACCCTACGTCCATGGCCATCTGGCACCACAGAGTGGGAATTAGGAATTGAAAATCTCTCTGACATCAAAAAGCAGGTTACAGTGCAGGTATTTTCGGCACAAAATGATCTCATTAAAACAACCGCCTTGGAAACCTTTCAAGCACTTGCCGCAGCAATTAATCAAAAAGAAAAATCACTAAAGCCAATACTAGTCGCCAAGAATATAACCCTTCAATCAGACACCGGGGTAACGAGGGTTAAGCTTGCTCCTCCTGCAGAGAAAAGCGACCAGGAAAATGAGAGTGGTGAGAAACAGAACGAACCGGAAAAAGATATTTCGGAACCTGAAACAAAAGGAGCACTCCCCTCACCAGATGCGCCGGAAAAACAAAAAAAAGACATTCAAGTGGGAAGTGAACTTGCGGTCGTTGTAGAAGATTACACGCAGATTGGAACAACGAACAAAATAGTTTTTCGAATACATCTAACGCCAATTCACCCTAGACATTTCGTTGATTCAAATGCCGTCTATGACGCCAGCCGTCGTGAAATACGGGTCCTTTTGCGTCCACTTTCTCCTGCAGTTGAAGCCTTTCCACCGGCAGGCCTTGTCGCATCGCTCAAACCACTACTTGCACCGAGCCGCAATCAGTCTCAAATTAAAACTATGCCTTCTGTTGTCTCTAGAAAACCCGACATACGCATTCAAAAGTCGACGTTATCAGATTTTGCTATAGCAACATGGACTGGTCCAGATCGTGGACAGGCTTACTTTGCTCTTGATATCAATGATTATCCTCGCGCTCTCATTTATTCCTTAGAATGTTCGCCTACAACTGACAAGGTTGCTCAATACCCCCAGTATGACTGGAGAAGCATTCGTATAAAACAACCAGAAACACTGCGCACACTTGTCCGTTCACCAACTGCCGTCATTCCCTTCTCCCTCGAAGTCGATGCCCCTGCTGACACCTTTCAAACCGCACGTGGTGACAGCGGTTCCATTGATATTGTCTTTCGTCCAATCAGTGTTGGGTCTGCTAGCCGAGCTGGTGAACAGATTGCATGGTCTGGAAGAAATGACCGACAAATAACTTTCAAGATGCCTAAAAAACTGAAACAACTTTCAGTCACCACTGAAGTCTCTGACTGGAAAGTAGAGGCGAGTGGAAAGGGCTTTTCCAATGTTGATGTCACTGCTATCGCACGAGTTTCATTCGCTGGTAGACAGACAAGTGCAACTGACAGCAGGACAATTGTCTTTGACGGAACAGCCCCCCAGATTGATTCACCACCATCAGCGTCAGTAATCGTAGGTAGAGAACTTAAGATTCCAATACGAGTAGCTGATGATGTATCAGATGGATTTTTTATCGCACCAGATCGTGTTCGACCAGGAGTTTCTGGACTTGCAAATGTTGAATGGGCCGTAGATATAAAAGGGCTTGGGAAACCAGAAAAATGGGAGCCCGCGGTTTGGCTTGGTGACGTTCGATATGAAATTAATCTTAAAACGGAAAAATTATCACCAGGTGTTCGACTTCCACTACTCATACGCGCTGTTGATAAAGTTGGATTGAGCAGCCCACCAAATCGTGTCTGGCTTGACATTGCCGCAAAACCAGCCAGTCCGAATAACGATATTATTGGTCGTGTCACCCTTGACGGGAAGGGTGAACCAGATGTCTCTGTCAGCCTTACAGGGCCTGCAGGAGAACGAACCGTCAAGACTGGAAAGAAAGGTGAATTCCAGTTTACTAACTTAGAGCCAGGCGAATACTCCGTCTCTGCGCAGGGTGCTATTCGAAACACAACAAGACGGTCAGATTTAATGAAAATTACACTGCCTGCATCCCCTGCCCCACCAGCAACGATTGCTCTTAAGATGCAATAAATATTTCATTTGAGACGATACGATCGACAGACTGCCGCGTTGCCACCCAGCCTTACCTCATCGTCACAGTCTTCCATAGTAAGGTGACCGTTGGCCCTTCTGCATGCATCATTCGGCAGACTTCAAGTACCGATAACAAATGAAAGGTGGGAGTTCGTTGTCTCCCAACCTTCCAGAAGAGCAGCATGGATGCGCTCGACACGGATAAACGAGCCTGTATTTCACAGTAATGCACAGAATGAACACGGAAAAATCATGGATGCCGTTATTGACGTGCTGTGTCGTACACCAGTGCCTTCGCAGACTTTTCGTTGTCATGATTTTAATTAACACGACAACACTGACATCGCACGCGCAAGAAGCACCGACAACTATCTGGAGCTCTCTTGGCATCGGTGCTGACCAATACTCTCAAAACCCTGCAATTAAAGCAGCCGCTAAAGCAAAAGCTGCCAAACATAAAATCTGCAAAAAGAAAAAGGCCTTGGAGTACCTTGCCAATATGGGCTGCTCTCCTGAACATCCAGAAGTCGGCCCAGCAATCGTTGCTGCAATGGGCGATCCTGATGAACCCGTACGATACGCTGCGGTACTAGCTGCACTCAAAACTGCTAGTGGGTGTCAGTCGAGAGAACAAAAAAAGTCAACACGAAAAGCACTTGGATGTATTCAAGTTTGTCATGATCTTAAAAAAACTATCGAGAAGAAGTTCTGTGACTTCATTGATCGTATTTTTGGAAAAGCACCACCAAAAGAGCGTGTCTGTGTCAAGAAAATGAAAGAGTGTCAAGAGAAAGTCATGTCCCATATCACAGGCAAACCAGTTTGCAAAGATCCTTCAAAAGAAGAATGTCCCTGTGGAAATGGACACGGACCGTGTTGCAGCCCAGACATGAGAAAGAAACTCGAACAGCTAGCCCATGGACGTGACGAAAACGGATGTTTTCTTGAAACAAGTGAACGGGTCCGGACGGTTGCAGAATTAGCACTCCAGGCTTGCCAAGCTTGCGACTGCCAACAGTTTGCTAGTGGATTTAATTCACAAGTCGTACGAGAATTGCCCATCGTAACTGATCGCGAATTACCATATAGCGACGATAATGAACCATGTTTTATTGACCGACCACTTTTTACTATTCCTCCTGATGATTTCAACTCTGATCAACAGCCTACTCCCGCGGCCATCCCAGAATCTCTTCAATTCCCTGTAGAACAACTACCACCACCATCGCCACAAGCCGTGTCGGAAAAACCAGTCCGACAGGCAATAAAAAGTGTTCTATTACGCCGATCAAAACGATCTACCCCCTCCAACAATACTGAACAAGAAGATCGCTACGCTGAGATAATCCCTCACCCATGGATAAATACTAGACAGGCATCTACTGAAAGCCCGGTAAACAGGACGAACAAATCTTCTAACCAGACTCATATCAATGACTCGACCCTGCAACAACATGCATCTGCTGGCACACAGAACTCAATTCACAACATTCAGCTACCACCAAGAAGCACCGAACATCAACGATCATTTCTAGAAAACAATCCGAGATGGGCTGGCATTGGGTTACCTTCGTCTCACTCACTCACCAAACCTGCAGCAAAAATTGTTCAAAGTCAACCAAAACTACCGAGACCTGCTCTTCCAAATGCTACGGCTACAAAATCTAACCACACCATCGCCGCACCTCGAATTCCATCAACAAAAACCATGGTCGTACCAGGACAAAACAATAAAGTCGTTGCTCATAGAAACCCATCGTCTGAATCTAGCGAAAAGCACACCGAGCAGAATACCGCTGCATTACAAGCACCTCGACTAGTCACATGGCTACGTATTCCCGCAACACTGATAACACTCGCGGTTTTGATACAGTTTGTCCATGATTTTTTCATTGTAAAAAATCGTCCCAACGCCTTACAAAACAGATAAGAAACAGAAATCTTCATGTCGTTCAAATAATAAAAAGCCAACATCACATGACACTTCATTCAACTCAATTTCATCGCAGAAACTGTTATGGGTCCAGATAAAAAAAGCTCTTCGAAACCGCAATCGTGGCGAACTAAAAGCCAGGCAAAAATGTCTGACGGTGCAGATTATATACCTGAACAAAGCCTCCTCAACAACGACTCGAGCCCTTCAAAATCATGGAGGAGTTCTGACTTCCAGCGAACGATCCTTGAGCGGGTTCTGCTCTGGACTTCTCGTTTATTCATTACCTCTGCAACGATCGGAGTGCTTGTCTTTCTTGTGCAACTTTTGTTGACACTTCACAGGCCTATTCCAATAGTCACCGCATTTGCAACGAACTATCAAGCCCCCTTTGGCCCACTGCCTTTGGTAGAAGAAGACAAAAAACTTCTTCTTGACCTCAATTCTCCAGGAAATGGATTTTTTGCGCCCATGGCTGCAACTGTTAGTGACATCAGCTCGGCATTTGGAGAACTCACGACCGGCACAGATTTCATGCCTTACATCACACGAACACTCAAAGAAGCTCGTCCTGGTGGGCCGGATCGCAACACCGTATTGGTCTACATAACCGCCATTGCAGCCATTGATAAAACCGGTAAACCTTTTCTCGTGCCTCCACTTAAAAGTGCTCAACCACTGGCGCTTTCGGATGCCGACTTCATTTCAGTAGAACGACTTCTAGCTGGCATTCGTGCTGCTGTTCAACCAAATATCAATGTAGTGACTGTCTTAGACTGCGGGAAAGATGAACAGTCATGGCCATCAGGTCTCGCTGGAACAGGATTTCCTGCAGCTGTAGAGACAATAGTTGATCAAGGAAATCATGATCGACTATGGGTCATGTTGCCTTATTCAGCCGGTCAAAGAATATTGACAAGCGAATACCTTGGTGGTTCTTCGTTCACAACGCACTTCGCTAGAGGCCTTCAAGGAGTTGCCGATGCAAAACCATATGGAAATAGTGACGGACAAGTTTCCCTACTTGAACTCAGCCAATACCTTCAAAATAAAGTTGATCACTTTGCAACTACAGTCTTTGGGTCACGTCAAACACCGAAACTGCTTGGTACATCTTCTCCAGGTCTCAAAACTTCCATCAAGTCAGACAGCGTGATGTTGAGTTGGTCTAAAGGACCAAGAGGTACACTCAATATCAAATCTCTATCAATACCTGACATCAGTTGGTTGACACAACGGTGGAACGCTGTTGATGAAATCCGTAAATTACGAAAAAATACAAGACCTGTCTTATGGGGCACATATCAAAATCTTTTACTTCGTTCGGAGCGGCTACGACACTACGGCATTGCCACATCGAAAATACAAGGCGTGAACGATGCGTTTGCTGAGCAACTTGAAAGCAGGCTTCAACGCCCCATCACTTCTTTAGAGTATGTACTGCTTGACCAGGAATTGGCCCAACTGACTGAGAGTCCAGAAAGTGATCAGCGGGCAGAGCTAGAGGCAATTGACAAGCTACTTGAAGATTCAAAACAATCTGTCGCAACCACGACAGGTGATATCAATGTATGGCAGGATCGCTTAAAACAGGCATGGCAACTTCTTTTATTGCGAATGGATTCGGGGAAAGATATTAGTCGCCCTTACCTTCGGCGTTGGCTCGATTACGTCGGGCCTTCTCCAGATAATGATTCTTTTAGTTCTGCGCAACTCCATTTCATCAGAATGCTCTTAGAATGGAGTCAGAATGACGCTTGGAGCCGTTCCCCTTCACTCTTTCCAAAACTTATTCAGTGTGTCGCAGATTCACGGAACATCGCAATTGGCCGATCTAGACGGCTCCACTCTTCACCGGCAGATCAACGAAATTTTAAACAGGCTATGGACATGCTCAGAAGAGCAATCGACCTCACCTTTGTGGGTGACTCAGATTCCATGCGGGACGCGGTTGATCTCGCTGCACAGGTACACAATGATTTCAAAGTACTGAAAAGTGAACTTACTCGGCGGTGGCAGGTCCTCAAAACACTTGATCAACTCAACTCAGAATTGCCTTATCTTCTTGATTGGTGGACACGGGAAGCACAAATACAAGCAGACCAGCAAAAACCCTCAACACTTCAGCCAAGTTTTATAAAAGACTTACTTACTTCATGCCGACGGTATTACCGCAGCTTTCGAAGCCTCGCAATGCTGGCGAGCCCTGCCGAACGGGATTCTCAGAAGCAATTTACTTTTATTGAAAAGTATCAGCAGGCTGCTGATAAAAACTTTAAAAAGCTTCTCAACAGCTACCTCGATCACTGCAGGAATCTCGCTGCAGCCGCGCCGGACAGCCCTCAAACTCTCGGCGCAATACGCCGGGCCTTGCTTACCCCGCTCATTCCCGCTGGCACCAGAATTCAATTGCTCATGAGATCCAATCAACTTGAACAACAACTTATTGAGGAATATGCAAAGAATTTTGCTCGCGTAACAAAACCAATCAAACAGAGCACAGAATCTAATTTTGAGCAAGGAAGTGTACGCGTAGATGGTTCTTTTTCATTCCCTGTCACCGCGCAATTTCTTGATGATGTTCCACAGCAAAACAGGCTTCCATCTTCAACAGAAGAATTTGCCGCCTACGTAGGACTTCAATCCTCCGTATTAAGGAAGGTATCTCGCAATTTTGATGAAGATTTTTCCAAAATTAAAACCCAGGTTAACCGAGCTGCACAGCAAAATTCTGACAACTCCAAAACTCTTCTGGCGATCCTAGAGGGTGCCTCTGTGGACAATCGTCGCCATGCACTTCTCGTATGCGACCAGCTGAAATTTATAACTGGAAAAGAGCATGACCCTGAAATCACGTATTTTGCCAATCTTACTTATCGACGGTTGATACGTTTATCGGAATTGACACTCGATGATTTCTGGAATGCCATTGCCCCGGGCAGCGAACCATTTTGCCTCGTTAAGTCACGGCGTCTACTCAGCATAGCTACAATTGTAACAGATAAATACGGTGCCAAACGTGACGATCTTCTTGAACAGGAATTCGAGGAACGTCTTAGTGACGCAGAAGTTTCAATTGAAGAATTTTCCAGAATCGAACTCTCACCACGACGTATTACGCTTGCGCCATTGTCTTCTGACCTCCCTGCCTCTCTTTCAATAAAGCTTGAGCCCTCATCACCGGGGATCCCCGGAGGAGTGGCAACAGTTTGGTTGGCACCCGGTGCGGAGTCGGAGCCGTTACCGACATTAATTAAAGACTCTTCTTCGAAGCCTATCACACAACTGCCGGTTTGCTTATATGACAACACAAAACCTGAATCTTGGAAAATTGATGCTGCAATTAGTCGCCGCCTTGAAGAAAATGAAGTTCCTGCTCTTGACTTTGTAGTCTGGTATCGAGGCCACAAAATGGTCCAAGGGGTTCCTGTCGTATCAGCAACAGCCTCACGAATGACACAGTGGCATACACAGTCTAGTGACCTGAGTAAAATCACCGTCCACGGTGATGCTTCTCAGACTCAAGCCGTTGCAATTATTTTTGATTGTTCAGGAAGTATGGGACGCAGAATGATGGACGGGCGAACTCGACTGGATGCTGGTCGCGCGGCTGTCCAACAAGTCCTCGATAATCTAGTCTCAGCTGGTGACTGGGATGTTTCACTGTGGCTCTATGGACACCGAACACAATGGAGTCGTGATGAAAAGGGAAACTACTCTTCCTCACTGACAGATCTTGGCCAAAAAGCAAAAGATACTGCCAAGAAAAATGATCAACCATTTAATCTGGTTCCAGGAGATGATGTTGAGCAAGTGTTACCTATGCAACCGCTCACACAAGGCGTCGCACTTGAAATAGACAGTATTTTGTCACCAATCTCTCCTGGCGGTGAAACGCCGCTGTATCGTGCAATTTCGGAGGCCATCGGTACAGATTTTGACGGCTCACACAGTGCCATACCAGGACATGTTCTTGTTGTAACAGACGGTGCGAATGATCAATCGGGAGGCCAGTTTACAACAGCACCTGGAGTCACAAGACAATTAGCGCAGAAGAATTTACGCCGTTCGATACCGCTTCGAATTGATATCATCGGGTTCGCTTTAGAGTCGAATGGAATGGAGCGAGCAATGCGCATGGCTGAAGTGCGAGATGTAGCTCATAATTCGGGTGGAAAGTTCTACGAAGCTACTGACCCAGCAGCACTCTTAAAATCTCTTCGTGATTCATTTCGACTTTTACAGTGGAGAGTTTCGGGCCCGAATGCTGTAAACAAAACTCTCCACCTTGAGGAAACTTGCACACTACCTCGCTCGATACCTCGAAGTATTGTCAATTACGATGCATTCTTAGAAACAGGGCCTCGTCCTCCATCTCGACGCTTCGCTGCTGAAAACAATACATCGTTAGATCTTTATGTCACAAATGGCGGGCGATCCATTGAGTTTCGGCGATATGATGGCGGAACTGAACAAGGACTTCGTGATAGTAAAAGTGGTCTTGTTGATCCAATTGATTCTCGAAGAAAAAGTTTCTTCGGTGTGCACTTGGCATCTCGCACCATGAACGACGTGCGAATCCCAATATCGATACAGAACGATGAAGCAAACAGCTATTCGCAACGCCCAACGAGCATCTGGGTCGAAGTCCAACCACTGAAACAAGATAAGCCAATCGGCATACCGTATACCTTCTACGATATGACACTTCAAAAAAACCGATCTGTACCGGTGTTTGATCTTATCGCACCGCAGTGGCCACCCCTCGCAACTAAAGCACTCGTCAAGGCGTGGTTTCGGTTTGATCAGGTGAATCCTGACCTTCTAATACTCGTCAATGACTTATCAGAAGAAGTAGAGAAGGAATTTTCCTTCCCTGGTTTACCGGGTTCCAAGATATTAGTTACTCGTAAAAAGCCACAATCAAAAAACATTATTGAAGTGAGTGTTGTTGAAGAACATCCTGCTGAACAGTCGTCACACTTGCCGCTCCTGAAAGCTGTAGTATCTGGCGCGTCTCTATCAGCAAGCCACATGGTCGAGCCGGATATCTGCAGAATACGGCACACCTTTCTTATTCAAGCAACAAATGGTCGGATATCTGACAACGTTCGGCTTGAGTTTACAGATCAACAGAGATTGATTGCCGGCGCCACGAGCACCATCTCCGATGGCGGCATGCCTTTAGTAATACCTATACCAGCCCAATAGCCAACTCACATTACGTCACACTCACGTGTATTCACGTAGAATTTCAGCCGGGTTGCAGGCTATTGATTATCTCCAACTGCATTCTCTCCATGGCCCTCATCTGAATAAAAGCCGCAGGCTTGAACTAAGATCACTCAACCCATCGTTCAATTTTTTATTGAACATACACGTACATCTAGACGCAAAACTACCATCAAAATGTTTTGCACCTATTTGTCGCATGATCAGTTCTCAGCCGTTTCGGGGACGACAGCGTCGCTTTATGGCTTCCATGTAAATCGGCCCCAGTTCTTCTGGCGAGGCACGATCGCTAACTCCTTTTCTCCAGTTGTAGTCTCAATCATGATCT
>CAJXFK010000011.1 GCA_913052575.1 uncultured Planctomycetaceae bacterium | reverse complement strand
TTTCGAGGTAACGCGTTGCTCCCTCTTCAATTGCTGCTTCTTGCGGTGCAGCTCCGCGATACTGATAGACATCCTCATCAGGCACGCCTGCACGGGGCATCAGCGTGACGGGCGCCTGCCCTTCTGCCTGAGCAAAGGAATCATAAATGCTGGTATCAACCTGCGACGGTATCGTTGGCTCTGCGCCAACTACCGTTGTCGATATCAGTCCTGCAGCTACCCACAACGGCAACTTAAGCTTCTGGAATCGCATGTTCAAAACTCCCCAATCCGTAGGTGTTAAACAACAGGTGGCATCCGTTGCTACCTGTTAGGCGTGTAGGTCAGAAAGGAAACTTCTCCGCCAAGAAATTCACACTCAATCAACCCACGGGGAGATATCGTCACAACAATGTGACAGAACTGATGTTCACAAAAAAAGGCCGTACACTTTTCCAAACCGGTACGACCCGAATGTGAAAATAGAAGGAAAGGGATGTTTTTAAGGCTGCAGGACACCTTCCAACATGGCGTCAACAAATGACCCAGGATCAAAAGTCGCGAGATCATCCGCCGATTCACCGAGCCCAACAAACTTGACGGGCAATCCAAACCGTTCAGCCACCGGCACAATCACCCCACCGCGGGCAGACCCATCAAGTTTCGCCAGAACAATTCCGGTACAGCCGGCAGCCTCCTTGAAACCCTCTGCTTGAGAAAGAGCATTCTGGCCGGCTGTTGCATCAATAACAAGTAACACCTCGTGGGGTGCATCAGGAATCTGTTTGCTTATCACCCGACGGATTTTCCCGAGTTCCTGCATCAGATTTGATTGATTCTGAAGTCTTCCAGCTGTGTCAATAATGCAGATGTCAAAGTTCTCATCGAGAGCTTTTGCCACTGCACGATGAGCCACACTTGCAGGATCAGAACCTGACTCACCACAAACAATTTCTGCCCCCAGACGCCCGGCCCACATCGATAACTGCTCTACTGCCGCAGCACGAAATGTATCACCCGCACCGAGAACAACTCGAAGGCCTGCCTCAGTAAACCGTCGAGTAAGTTTCGCAATCGAGGTTGTCTTCCCTGAACCATTAACACCCGTCACAAGAATGACTGTCGGACCCGAGGAAGACTCAACAAGATCTCCAGTTGTTCCCACCAACTTGTCCTGAAGGGTGCGACGGATCGACTCAACAACAACCGCCGGATCGACAACTCGTGATCGCAGCCGCTCTCCAACGTCCTTGACAATTGTCTCAGCCGCAGAAGGCCCCATATCAGTTTTTACTAATGCTCCGCGGAGTTCCTCGAGAAACGGTGTATCAACCCGTCGCCCCTCCTGCTTCAGCAGGTCACGGACATCTGTATTGAGAACCTCAGCCGTTTTTGACAACCCTGCCCGCAGACGATCGAACATCCCGAGCTTGGCCGTAACAGGCTGTTCATTATTACCCGCCTGATTACCCGCCTGATTACCCGCCGACTCTGATGATGTTTTTCCAAAACGAAAGAATGCCATAGCTACTTACTTGTTGTATTGTGAGAAAAAGGAAGAATCGCCAAGTGGCCTAGGCATCAGCTGGGTGCTCGTTGCCCTGAAGCTCTTTTTGCAGAATTTCTCGGTCGTCAAGGCACCGGCCAAGTATTCCACTGACAAATGGGGCTGAATGAGCTGAACCGTAGCGTCGCGCAAGCTCAATGCCTTCATCAACGACAACTGGTCCTGGTGTATCAGAACACGCAAGTTCAAACACAGCCAATCGCAAAACTGCACGATCGGTCGTGGCCATTCTATTCACCCGCCAATGTTCAGACCGCTGATCGAGAACGTTATCAATCTGCTGCTTATGTGTTGAGACACCCTCAACCAACGCCTTCGAAAAAATGACAGACGCCGGTTCTTGAAGCCTCGCATACAAAAAGGGCTTGTAATCTACGGAGATAGCCGAAGGATTCAGATCAAATTGATAGAGTACTTGCAGAGCAATTTCACGAGCACGACGGCGGGTCGACATAATTGTTAGATAATCCGAATAGCTGAATAAAACAAAGAGTATAAGCAATATTTGTAACAGTGTTGAATCTACTGATACATCATTGCCCCGAAACATCTTGAAGTAGATTGATCATGGCAATTGCCGCCTCAGCACATTCAGCACCTTTGTTGCCGACATCGCCACCAGCACGGGCCTCCGCCTGCCCCAGCGTGTCACACGTGAGGAGCCCAAAGAGAACCGGAATGCCATATTGCCGGCCAACACTTTCGATGCCGTTCGCCACAGCTGTATTAATGTGTTGATCGTGGGTCGTTTCACCACGAATGACGGCACCAAGGCATAAAACCGCGGCAAATCGACCACTACAGGCCAGAGCATCGGCAGCAAGTGGCAGTTCAAACGCTCCAGGTACTTCCGCAACTTCAATGCGGCCTGACACAACACCAGCATTATTCAGCGTCTCAACTGCACCGCACAGCAACGAATAGGTTATTGCGTGGTTATAGCGTGAGACGACAATTGCGACACGCACATCACTCGGTGCGGATGCAGTTTGCAACGCATGTGTCCTACAGCCAGCAACGGCTTTATTCTCAGCGACAGATTGTGATGGAATCCGCATAGTTGCCTCAGGACTTCAGACTTTGCAGAAATTCATGATTTGAACTTGTTTTCGTCAAGCGGTTCACAAGCAACTCCATTGCATCTGGTGCATTCATTTCACTAAACACTCTTCGAAGCACACTTGTTCGTCGATATTCATCATCAGAAAGAAGCATTTCCTCACGGCGTGTTCCGGAACGATTGATATCGATGGCTGGATATACACGCTTGTCTACCAAACGACGATCAAGAACAATTTCAAGATTACCAGTCCCCTTGAACTCCTCAAAAATAACATCGTCCATTTTACTGCCCGTATCAACAAGGGCCGTCGCAACGATAGTCAGTGAACCACCCTCTTCTACTTTTCGAGCACTCCCAAAAAACCTCTTTGGTCTTTGCAAGGCGTTCGCATCAACACCACCTGAAAGAATCTTCCCTGAGTTTGGAACTTCAGAATTCCATGCTCTAGCAAGACGGGTGATTGAGTCCAGAAAAATAACAACGTCTTTTCCGTATTCAACCAGACGCTTTGCTTTTTCAATGACCATATCCGCAACTTGAACATGACGGCTCGCATTTTCATCAAACGTTGAACTTATGACTTCGCACCCTGGCCCCTGAACCTGACGTTCCATGTCAGTCACTTCCTCTGGCCGCTCATCAATCAGCAGCATAAATACAAAGGCTTCCGGATAGTTTGCCAATACTGCCTTCGCCATTTTCTGCATCAAAATGGTCTTTCCAGCACGGGGAGGACTTACGATAAGCCCCCTCTGCCCAAATCCGATCGGTACAATCAGGTCAACGATCCGTGTCGACACCTCCTCAGCCGCAGTCTCTAACTGAATTCTTTGATCCGGATGAAGCGGCGTAAGGTCATCAAAGAACACATTATTTGCAAGCCGGGCTGGATCATCACCATTAATGGCCTCGATACGAAGCAACGCAAAGTAGCGTTCACTTTCTTTTGGCGGACGAATCTGCCCCGCAACACTCATACCGTTACGAAGGCCAAATCTCCGTATCTGACTCGGTGAGACATAAATATCATCCGGACATGCCAAGTAGTGATAATCCGGACTACGCAGAAACCCAAACCCATCTGGCAGGACTTCAAGGGTGCCCTCGCCAAACATCAATCCATTCAGCTTTACTCGTTCTTTTAATATCTTGAAAACAAGATCTTGTTTCTTTTCACCAGCTGTTTCAGTGATTTGCTCTGACCTGGCCAATTCAATGAGTTCGGCCATTGAGAGCTTTTGCAATTCGGCAATTTTTGTATCATTCTGCTTCAGCAGGTCATAACGCTCCCGTACTTCCACATCATCAGCGTCAACTTCTGCTGCAATTTCCTCTGCAATTGAAATCGGCTTGCCACGTGCGTCAGTCGGCAGATCGTCGTGGGTTGGATCGTTGTCTGACATAGATCTTTATTTCTTACGGGGTGCAATGTGTTGCGCGACAATACTGGTCTCCAAAACGAATACATCTTTTGGATCCGTGTCATCTCAGCACAACGATGATGCGGTTTGATTACTGAAAGGAAGTGAGGCGGAAGGAAGTGAGGCGGGAATCAAGAGTAACCGTGAGAACAAACTGTTTATAGTTCCTCCCAAATCCTCTCAATCTCTTTCCTAGTATATGCGATGTCGCCTGATGTATCCACGGTGCAAAGCACATGATCGGATACAGAGCCCTGCGGAAAGCCAGCAATCCAGGCTTCTTCTCGGGCTGCAACCTGCCCAGCAGACAGGCCCCTCTGCACTAACCGCTGATGCCTCACAGAATCCTCACATTCAAGCCAGATGAGTCGATCACAGCGATTATGAAGCCCGGCCTGCACGAGCAACGGTACATCGAGCACCACGACGCTACCGGTTTTCTTGCTCAATGGCTGGGCGTCAATCCCTCGGAGCCTCTCCTCGAGTGCATGCCGTACCCTCGGATGGATAATTTCCTCGAGATCTTGCAGTGCCCTTTTATGCTCTGGTTGATCGCCAAACACCAATTCAGCTAGGCACGAACGATCAACCACCTCGCCTACAAAGACACTGCTTCCAAAGCGATCTCGAATGCGTTCCTGAACCGCTTCCTGTTTCAAGGCATCATGTGTGAGTGCATCAGCATCAATGACAATGGCGCCATACTGCCCTAACAACCTGGCGACTGTCGTCTTCCCCGCACCAATTTTTCCAATAAGCCCCACCACAGTCATTCGACAGACCTTTATTTTTCACAATCAGCCCATGTTGACCCCGTCTGCACCGAAACTTCGAGAGGCACTTCAAGATCCATCGCAGTTTCCATCTCACCCACAACAAGCGACTGAAGTGCCTCAAATTCGTTGTCAGGATACTCAAACAGCAACTCATCATGAATCTGAAGCACCAAGAAAGATGATAGCTTTTCACGAACAAGCCGCCCAGCCACTTGAAGCATTGCGAGCTTAATGAGATCTGCTGCTGAGCCCTGCACGACAGTGTTTACAGCTGTTCGCTCTGGCAAGGATAACGCGAACACACCGCCAGCTCCTCGACGTGCATCGCGATCACGAACACCATCGATGGCTCGTCGCCTTCCTAACATTGTTGCAACACCTCGATCAGCCCGACACCGATCGAGCACGTCATCGATAAACGCTGATGCACCGGAAAACTTTTCAAAATAAGCAGCAATAAATTCTGCTGCCTCAGGCTGCGAAATGCTGAGTGACTTTGCTAGACCAAATGCTGACTGACCATAGAGAATTCCGAAATTCACAGCTTTTGCCGTCCGCCGCATTTCTGAGGTGACTTCTTCCAGTTCGACATCAAAGACAGCCGCTGCTGTTCGAGTATGAATATCTTCTTTGTTCTGAAAAGCTGCGAGCATTGCAGCGTCCCCAGAAAGATGTGCAAGAATACGAAGTTCGATTTGCGAATAATCTGCTGCAAGAAACTGCCACCCCTCCTCCGCCGGCCGGAAGGCAGAACGAATCTGCTGACCCTCGGCAGTTCGAATCGGAATATTCTGAAGATTCGGATCGCTTGAGCTCAGCCGCCCTGTTGCGGTCATTGTTTGGTTCAATGTTGTATGGATTCTATTCGTCCGTGGATCAACAAGCAGCGGGAGTGCATCAACATATGTGCTCTTGAGCTTTGCGTACTTACGATGCTGCAACAGCTTCGCCGGTAATTCGTGAAGAGTTGCCAGTTCCTCTAATACCTCAGCATCTGTGCTTGGCCCTGTTTTCGTTCGCTTGACAACAGGCAATCCTTGTTCCTCAAACAAGACTGTTCGAACCTGTAGCGGGGATGCAAGAGAAAAGGCATGCCCAGCCAATTCATGAGATTCTTTCTCCAGCCCTTCTAATTTCGAAGTGTAGTCAACAGAAAGACGATTCAGTAATTCAGCATCAACACGAACCCCACGGCACTCCATCTTCGCTAGTACTGTAGCAAGAGGGAGCTCAACGTCAGTGAAAAGTGAATGGAATCCGGCCTTCTTTATGTCATCTGAAATGGGCTCAACTATCGCCGCGACACTATGACAAACACATGCGCCGTGTTCAGCGGTCCGAGGAACATCTTGAAGACTTTCCGATGCCGAAACGACATCAGAAAAACGGTCTAACAAGTCGGCAAGCCCTTGATTGCGTTGCCCCGCGTCAAGAAGATGCCCAGCAATGAACGGGTCGAATTGGATGCCAATCAAGTCAACGCCCAGACGTGAGAGGCCAACTATTTGACGCTTCAAATCGTAGCCAACTTTTGGTACCGAAGGGTCAGACAACATCTTCCGAATGACAGCCGATGATGAAATCTGTGCTGCCGAAAACCAGACGCTCTGCTGTGGTTGTAACCCCGTAACAGCAAGAACTGAAAGCCCTGTCACGTCCGGCCATACCTGCGGCTCACCAACTTTACTTCGCCCTCGCACAGCAGACTCAGTAGCTGCAACCACGAGAAATCCACCAGTTGATACAACCTCTCGTAACTTCTTGACTGACGATGCAACTGCAGAAGATTTTGCAGGAAGCACAGGCGCCGGAAAACTGGAAGATTCAATACTATTTTCATCACCAAGTGAAAGAAGTCCTTGACCATTTTTTTTTGCAGGCTTGGCCACAGCAGTCTTTCCACCCGCCAAACTTTGCACTTTTTTGACGAGTGTCTTAAAACCCAACTGTTGCAAGAACTGAATCAGTGGTTCCGGTTCAGGACGTCGAACAACTGCAGACTCCCAAGGAATTTGTATCGGTGTATCCAGTTTCAACTGTATAAGGCTGCGACCCTGTCTCGCGGTGTCGCCGTGCGACGCAATATTCTCACGACGCTTTGCACCCTTGACCTCATCGCATCGTGACAAAACTTCTTCAAGAGTTCCAAATTGCTGTAAAAGACTAGAAGCAATCTTTGGACCTATGCCAGGAATACCGGGAACATTATCAACCGCATCACCTACGAGTGAAAGATAATCCACGACCTGATCAGGTCGTATACCCCAATCCTTCAGGAGCTCAGCCTCACCAACGAATGTATTGTTCCGAAGATTTAAGAGCCGAACATGCGGCCCAAGAAGCTGACGAGCATCTTTGTCTGATGTCACAAGAGTGCACTCACCTCCAGCTTTGACTGTTTGCACCGCAAGTGTGGCAAGTACATCATCAGCCTCATAACCTGCCAACTCCAGGCATGGCACGCCGACCACCTCGAGCAACTGTTTCACCAGAGGCAATTGTGGGACAAGGTCTGCCGGCATCTCCGAACGCGTTGCTTTATAGTCTGCGTATTGCTGGTGACGGAATGTCGGCTCCGGAGTATCTGAGCCACAAAACAAGTAGTTCGGCTTTTTCTTCTCGATAATATCAATGAAGTCACGCGTGAGCCCAAAGACAACTGAAACCGGAACACCTTCAGGACTACTCATTTCAGGCAGAGCGTGAAAGAGCTGGTAGACACGAGAAAAAAGATCAAGGACCCAGACAGTCTGCCCTGAAAGATCGACATCGATTTGAGTTTTTTTTTGTGCCATGACGCGTTTCGAAAATGAATACCAGCCCTTGGGGCACTCGAACCTTCTAACAGATGGAAACAGTCTTTGTTTGAAATCAGATTCTTCGAGGACCGCATTCGAACGATAAAGACAACTTGGATTTCGCTTTCGACCCAATCCAACAGTTGCTGGAAAGGCTTAGTCACCGCTCGGTGGCTCGTACTCAAAATCTTTCCACTTCATGGCACGCCGAAATGGTTCGATTCGCAAAATGACTTCACCGTTTTGGAAGATACGAACCGTGCCACTGGTTTCACTCACAGCAACGGCCACGCTTTTTGTTCTTCGCGTAATTGCCGCCGCCGCCCAATGCCTTGCACCAAGTCCTTTTGCTACAGAAACACTTTCTGCCGATGCATCAATATAGCGTGCTGCTGCTTCAATTGTTCCATCGGCACTTACAACAAATGCTCCGTCAAGTTGTGCGATTTCTTTGAGCCCTTCACGAACTCGAGGATCTTTAAGTTTTCGTTCCCCCCGGTTATATCCACGGACTGGATCAAACCCAGTTGAGTGGCTCGACTGAATCACGTTGCGGGCATCACCAACAACAAACAGAGTTCCAACTGGCTTACCTTCACGTCCCTCTCGACCAATCTCGACGGCCATGTCGACAACAACCTTGAGTGTCTCAAGTGGCACCTTCGTATCAAGATTTCGTAAGTCACGACTGGTTAATTGTCCGAGATGCTCTGTCAATCGCAGCACACTTACTGAATCCACAGTGCCCGCCTCAAACCCACTGTACACCGCAACGACCTGAGACTCGGGGCCTATCGCATCTGCGGCGACACACTCAAGAAGAGCTTGTGTCAACCTTTCGTGAACAGGTAGACCAGCCACGTCAATCATCACTCGATTCATACCGTGATCTGTTACACCAACAAGATGTGCTGCATCATCTGATGCAATCAACACAGTCAAAGCACCGAGTAAGTCACGCAACCGGGACCAATCAAGTCGCTGCTCAACAACGATAAGCAATGCCGCCGAATTCGTCACATCAACAAGTTGTGATGCGGCTTCAAGAATCTGCACTAGTTGAGGAGAAAGTACTAGTGTGCTCATGGCTACTGACCGAGAAAACTGCAAAAACATTCATGCCGTATGAATTTCCTATATAGAAAGATACGGCCGAGTCGCTTTGTATTCAAGAAAGACGTTTTACTGCCGGGTCTTATCATTGTTAGGCAGTGTCGCCTGGCGAATCTCTTCATCAGACCGTGCTAGCCCAACTGTTACGGCAGCCTTCATAGGGCCGGTGAAAGCAACTACATTCCCGGGAAGAACTACACCCCACACTCGCTCCTGATAGATAGACAGTGAATGCAAAGCATGGCCGAGTGGGCCATCCTTCCAGTTCCGCCCTGGCTCGCGAGCCAAGGCTGTGGCAATAAACTCTGCCGCGGCAATGATTCGATTTTCGTACAGTCTTTCTTGATCCAGGGAAGCCACAAGCCACTCTAGGATATGCCCCGTTGTTTGTACTTTTCGATCAACATCATCGTCACGGTCGTCGGGGTACTTAAACCATTCTGTACTGAATGACCCATCTCTGTTTTGAAGACGCCGAAGAGTCAGGTTTTGATATTCCCGGACATAAATATTTGCTCGCTGATACACGCCATCTAACTTCCCCGTTGCCCTCAGCCGTCGCTGACACCCATACGCAAGACTAAACAACCGGTGAGTTCCACCGCAGGGTGCCGTCCTAATCGGCTGGTTAATTTCCTCCTGCATCAGACGGTCAAGTGACCACATTTCCCCATCGCTACTCCGCCAGACCGCATCTGTCGGTAGATAGTGTGCGAGCCCAATGAGCGCAAAAGTAAGTTCCGTTCCAGAGCGACAATTCAGCTTTTCATCTTCAATAAGATTTGCAACCGTGAAATTTTGACCATCAAGCAAAAGTGGAGACTTTGCAGAAACTCTACACTGGGCGAGGATGGCCAAGTATTGAGCAGAGTGCCCTTGTAGACCAACTCCATAGAGTGCGTGCGGCTTGTTATCGCGTACAGTAAGCATCACCTGGCCACGACAACGACCACCGGAATTCATCCAACCGATCGCGTTGACCAGTTCTCCCCGTGGTCCTCCAGCGCGTATCTTTGTGGGAATCCCAAAGCCGACAAAACCATGCATAATCTCCCAAGGGCTATGGTGAGAGGTATTCATTGGCCGACGTTGATACGTCGCAAGTGTCTGAGCGATCCTCACTCGCAATCGCTGAAGTCGCGGTGATTTCGGTGGCATTGCCCCAATCGACTTTTTACTCGCATAGGGATTTGATGATATTGACGTCGCACGGATAGGAGTCTGCGTTCTCTCGGAAGCACTACCCGCCGAAGACAGAGCACGCTGTTCCTCAATGACTGCCAACTCAGAGGCATCAAAAATAGGTTCAAACTGTGGCTTATCATCAGGACTATAAGAGGGATCGACAGCAACACGAACAACGTGTTCACCAACATTCTGAAATCCCTCAGCAAAACGAACAAAAGATTCCCAACTATAAATATCTGCCGAGACAATTGGCTTCTTTTCTTCTTCTGCCGGAACACTCAACAGTTTCTTCTGGCCTGCTCGCCGCTCAGATGTTGTCGGCGGCCGTGGCACTGGCACAGAGATGAGTTGTGGAGTTACTTCAGTTGCACGAAGTAACCTGTCTAGAAATCTGCCTGACCGTGGGGTAGCCGCAAAACTCAGCCCTTCTACAAACACAATGCACACAAGAGCACCGAGAAAAACCGCCACGGTTGCACTCCGATTTACGGCTCGACACTTCATGACCCATTGCTGAATTTGCCGTCGTGCAAACGACGAATGCTGAACACGCTTTTCTTTGAAATCGTTTGCGAGGGGGCTTTGTTGCACAGTGTTTGTATTACGTTGAAGATTCGAATAGCAAAGTAACCGTCAGCTCACAGACCCTCCGTGGCATTCGTGACGAAAACTCCTCACTGCATCAGCAGAAACAACCCCAACCCACACGAACGAACTGCGGGCAGCCTGATTAAGCCACTGGGAACCGTCTATTTGATACAGATAAAGTGCTTATCGGCTGGAAGCAATTCGAAAAGCGACCAGTCGCGAGCGGCCAAAAAAACCGACCTAACCTCTATAATCGGAAAACCAGTAAAAAATCGACTGATTGACTCGCTCGGTGATTGGAAGCCTTCCCAAATCATGCTCGGATTGAGGCAGATTTTTACGAATTTATTCCAAAACGCGTCGGGCTGATGCACGTTTTCTGCCATGCTCACTGTACGACCTGAACGGGGAATAACTCCCGTGCGAAATCCGTCGCGGGCCAAGAAATCCTAAAGCTTTCAGTTTCTTCTCGCTAGAAAATTTGCCGCCACACTTCAGCAACTGACCATTCTTCACGATCGGCGGATGGGTCGACTGCCCATTCACGCCACGCGTTCACGTCGTTACCAAGGTCACGCCCGCTTACTTCCTTCAACGAGGCCACCGCTCTGAATTGAATTGCAGGATCAGGTGCCTCAAGTGCTTCAGCCAGAACCGGTATTGCCGCCTCATCCCCAAGAGAACCGAGATCTCGAACAGCGTGGAGGCGAACATCGATATCTTCATCACTACGAAAACGATTGGCTAGATGTCGAATTGCTTCATCTCCACCAATTTCCACCCAGGCATCACAAGCGGCAATTCTGACAAGAGCATCGGGGTCATCCAGTCCACCGATGCAGATCGCACGTGCGGAAGGATTGTCAAAATCAGCGGAGCATCTCAGTATTTCAGCTCTTACTCGAGGATCATGCTCAACCATCATTTCATTTACAAGCCTTTTTGAAAACCCGGTACGCGCCTCAGAGCTGCCATCTTTCAATTTTTTTGCTTGCTGGCTCAGTTCTGTAATTCTCTGATCTGCATTGAGTCCGTACTTTTCTTTTTCAAGTGCAGCCTGTTGTGAATTCATCCAAGGAATAGAATTCGCGCACCCCCCTAAAATGCAACTGATGAAACAACCACCGACCAAAGCAGAAACTCTGATGTATTTTTGCAATGCTGCGAACTGAAAACGAGGGTGACATAATGACATTGTGCTGAAATTCTTCTGGACTACAGGGTGTTCGGATAAACATCGAATGGGTGGGAAAGTACCCATTCAGTCCTTGCTAGTCCAACACCAAAGCCGCCTTAAAACCAAGAAAACAGCAGGGACCTGTTTTACCCAGACCGCCACACCATTTCTGCTTTGCTTTTTTCTAGTTCATTCTGCTTGAAAAGAGCCTCGAAGACCGACCGGTGCATACGCTACAGTAAGAAAACTTCTTCCACTCCAAGATCGAACAAACAGCCTATGGACACGCGCTATCTTTACATCTGCTTCGCGCTATTTTTAGGCACTACTCTCGAGCTACCTGCACAAGCAGCACCTCCTCTTGCGAAACAAAAACCTGCGAAAATTATCGAGGTCTCGCACCAGACTCCTCAAGGCAATCATGAGATACTCCGTGGGAAATTGCTCGTAGAGGCTATCGACGGCAGCGTCTTACTGGAAGACGACCAGCAAATACTTCATATCATTCCAGGTGAAAGTATCGCCGAGCAAACGGTACTCAGTGAAGTAGACCCTCTAACTCCAAAACAATTAGGGCAGAAAACTGTTGCCAGTCTCCCTGACGGATTTTCATTCATCACAACTCGGCACTACCTAATTTGTTACAACACATCTGTTGGATACGCACGCTGGTCTGCAGCGCTCCTCGAGCGACTTTTTACTGGCTTTCATGCTTTCTGGTCGCAAGCAGGGCTTGAAGTCAGACAGCCTGAACAGCCTCTTGTTGTTATCATTTTCTCAAATCGTAACGACTACAAACGTGCTGCAGAAAAAGAAGTTGGTGATGCCTCACACAGCATTGTGGGGTATTACAACCAACTCACAAACCGAATTACTACGTACGACATTACGGGAAGTGACTCAAATGACCCGACAACAAGACAATCTTCAAGTTCAGCTGGCAATTTGATTTTACGCAACCCACAGGCTTCGAGCCTTATTGCAACACTTGTACACGAAGCTACTCATCAACTGGCGTTTAATGCTGGCCTGCACGTTCGACTCTCGCCAACTCCTGTCTGGCTGAGTGAAGGGATTGCAACATATTTTGAAACACCCGACCTGACGAATTCCAGGGGGTGGCAATCAATTGGTGCAATCAATGAAGCCCGACTGGAATTAATACTCAAACAATTTACACCGGGGCTCATTTCCCGATTTATTGTAGAGGACGAACCATTCCACAATCCCGACGAAGCACTCATTGCTTATGCGCACGCGTGGGCCTTGGTATCGTTCCTGGAAACAATGAGGCGAGAGGACTTCTGTGCGTATATCGCACATTTCAACAAAAAGGGTCCGCTCGAACTGGACACACCGGCAGAGAGACTGAGTGCGTTTAAAAATGCCTTTCAGAGTGAACCTGATGATCTTGAACAAGAGATGCTCCAGTACATCCATGCGATCGCACGACGAACCCGGCAGTAATTGAACACACTCGGTCCTCATGAAGCCCACCAAACTTGGCAACCCTCACAATCGTCTGCCTCCACAAAGAATCTGCCTTTGCTTTCGGCACGAACCCTACAATCGTTTAAGGGCTTTATCATCCTTGTGATATTGGCCGATGGCAACTGATGCTGATACTTGTAAATGCGGTTACACGGCAGAAATTTTCTACAAACACCGATCTACAAACTCAGAACATACGTGCTCGACTACCCGACGATCTCTCGACCATTCAACGAAGTGTAAGAAATAATGGCTAAGAAAAAGGCTAGCGCCATCCAGGCTCTTACGATTTCACTGATCATTTTTGTCATGTGTACATTTGTCTTAGCCGTGACGACGTATGTCTTCTATACCCAGGCTGAGGATGCAAAGGTTGCGAAAACTCAGGCTGAAACCTCAGCGAATGAGGCCCGGCAAAGCCTTAATGCAGCGCAGCAATCCCAAAAAGATTTGCTCGAAGAACGAATTGGCGTCAATCCTGGTGATTCTATCGATTCCGTTGACAAAGAGTTAGCAAGCCTCCAAGACACTGCAAAAAAATATGGTAGTGACGAAAACACGACACCAACATACCGTGGGCTGATTAAAACTTTAGATAATGCGCTCAAAGGTGCAAATGCTGACAATGCCAGCTTGGCCTCTGAGAAACGTGATCTTCAAAACAAACTGAAAATAACCGAAGTTAATCTCAGTAGCACTCAGTCTTCTCACAATAAAACAATGGATGAGAAGCAAGCCGAAATTGATGCCATCGGAAAGGCACGTGAAGAAACAGCTGCAAAATTTACTGCGGAAACCCAAGAACTGACCCGAGACTTAAATGCTGCGAATGATAAAGCAACAAGACTCGCTGACCTCGAGAAGCAGATTCATGATGAAGTCGCTCCTTACATTTCACCAGGCCGTCGGGACAAATTTTCTGCTGCCGATAATGCTGCAGATCAGGTCGCAATTGTTCTTGAGGAACTTACCGCTCGTGACCAACTGATTCAACGACAGAATCAAGTGCTTGGCGCAATGCGAGTCGCTGACCCGACGCTGCAACGTACGATTTTGGCAGCAACACCAGCAGATGATCGCATCGATGGTTTCGACGGTCGGGTTATCGTTGTAAACGAGATTGAACGATCTGTTCTTATGCGTTTCCCAAGAACAATTGGGATTCGACCGGGAATGCTTTTTTTCATCTACGAACCCACAGAACAAATGCCTCTCATTTCGTCTAAAAAAGGGATTCTTGAAATCGTATCGATAGAGTCTGGCACAGTCGCACGTGGCCGCATTCTTAACACCTCAAATTACAACCCCATTGTTGAGGGTGATGCAGCTGCAACAAGTCTCTGGAGTCCCCTCATGCCTCTCGAAGTTGTTTTTGTTGGTCATATCCAAATTGATCGTGACTCAGCAACAGACGATCAAGAGCTTGAAGATCTCATTAGAAAAGTCGGTGGAGACGTTGCCCAAACGGTAGGTTTTTCCACCTCCCTACTGGTTGACGCTGGTGTTCCAAACCAAACTGGAATCGGAGGTGAGAACCCAGGCTGGGATGACGCGGCAAAGCAGCGACGACGCATCAATCTTCAGCAAGCCAATAAACTGGGGATCAAAGTTGTGCGGATTGATGGTTTCTTAGAACTCTTCGGCCTCGAAGAAAACTACTTCGATGCAGACCATCTCATCACCCCGACGCCATAGTAGCAGATGTATCACACGCGGATGTAACACATACTTGTTGTTGCTTCAGGCCAATAGTGCAATACTGCTGATTCATAGCTGGGAGTTCGTTGAGCCCTTTTATCAAACCGGCTGAACTCATACCCTGAGACCTCATTAGGGTGCCTCGAGGATCTACAAATGCTTTTTTGCCAACAGGTGCGCAAACCACTTACTGCCTTCTTCTTACTCGTGGTTGGACTTCCATCGCTCAAAGCAGCAGTTCTTGAACCTGCTCACATTGAAAATGGTTTTGTCTCGATCTTCGATGGCCAGTCCCTTGACGGCTGGGATGGAAACCAAGAGTTCTGGCGGGCTGAAGATGGCATTCTTGTTGGTGAAACAACGTCACCTCTCCAGACCACAACGTATCTTATCTGGCAGCAAGGCACAGTAGATGACTTTGAACTCCAACTCAATTATCGAATTACCAATGGTAACAGCGGAATTCAATATCGCAGCCAAGACCTTGGTGAATTTCGTGTCGCCGGATATCAAGCAGACATGGAATCTGGACCAAATCATAGTGGGATTCTTTATGACCAAGGTGGCCGAGGAATTGTAACAAAACGAGGTGATCGCACGACTATCAAAGATAGTGGCATAAAAAAAAATGGGGAATCAATCGATACGAGCGAGAACCTTCAATCAAAAATTCAAAGCGGTGATTGGAATCAGTATCGCATTGTTGCCCGAGGCAACCATCTTCAGCACTTCATCAACGGTGCACTGATGTCGGAAACAACCGACCAAGAAAGTAAAAAACAAAAATCTAGTGGCGTCCTCGCCCTCCAACTGCATGCGGGACAACCCATGAAGGTTGAATTCAAGAACATACTTTTGAAACGTCTTCGACTTTCGGACAACCGCAAAAAACTCCTTTTGCTAGCAGGACGCGCAAGCCATAAGCAAGGGGCTCATGAGTTCAGAGCAGGCTGCCTCCTCTTTCAAAAATGCCTTCAGGAGTCTGTCGGTCATTCGTTAATTACGGCAGTTTACACAGACGGTTGGCCGACTGATCCAACAGCATTCGATAATGCTGACGGCATTCTCTTATTTTCCGATGGTGGCAATGGGCATCCGGTCGTACAAAGCAATCGACTTGCGAAAATTGACGCCCTAGCGAAACGTGGTGTTGGCATTGCATGCCTTCATTACGGTGTAGAGGTACCTAAAGAAAAGGGTGGCGCAGAATTCCTTCAGTGGATTGGTGGATTCTTTGAAACCAATTGGTCTGTAAACCCACACTGGACACTCGTAGGCACAGAGATTGCTAAGAATCATCCTATTTGCAACGGCGTAAAACCGTTTGAAATTCATGATGAGTGGTATTATCACATGCGATTTCGTGAACCAAATGACACCGTTACCAAAATCCTGACAGCTATTCCTCCCGACAGTACGCGAGAACGTCCAGACGGCCTACACAGTAACAATCCAATTGTTCGCGCAAACAAGGGCCATCGAGAAGTGCTTGCATGGGCCTACGAACGCCCCGACGGTGGCCGTGGATTCGGGTGCACTGGTGGTCACTTTCATAGCAATTGGGCAAATGATGATTTCCGTACTCTGATACTCAATGCACTCGTTTGGACGAGTGGAGTTACTGTGCCAAAAAATGGTATTGAATCCCATGTTTCTGACGTTGAATTAACAGAGGATCTCGATCCACCACCTCCACCTCGAAAGAAAAAAAGGGCTAAACAATAGACTGTTTTGAGTCAAAACAATTTTTCCATCCAACCATCCGTAGAAAATAATTTGTGACACCCTCAAATAAAGGATTAGACATATGCCGAAGTTAACCGTTGAAGGATTTGGTGTTTTTGAAGTGCCTAAAGGCAAACGACTCATCAACGCAATGATTGATGAATGCGACGTTGATCAACTACATGCTTGTGGCGGTTTTGGAAGATGCACAAGCTGCCGCGTTGAATTCGTATCAGGCGAGCCAACAGCTATGACACGCGCAGAAAAAGATGTCCTGGAGGCAAGAGACTTGTCTTCAACACCTGGGCTCCGCCTATCGTGTCAAATTGCATGCAACGAAGACATGGAAATCAAACCCATTAGCCGCCTGGAAGGTTCTGGAAGAGCAAATGCTGGCGGCCGCCCCGGAGATGAAATTGAACCACCACCCGAATGGTGCTAAGAATTTTTTTGTAGGGTTACCAGAGCCCACAACATGATAGTGGAAATTCAGCAAACATCCGTCGACAATAGTACATTGCGGCAGTGCTATTCTGAGGGTGATTGCGGCACAGAAGAAACCGACCGGGAAACACCATTGAGTGTATTACTGATAAATTCATATGATTCTTTAGCAGTCTTATGCCACATGTGACTCTGTCTTGGTAATTCGACATGCAAACCGCCCTGATAGCCAGAAGCGACGAGTTCACTCAGAACTGGGTTGAAATTAATGTCACCTTTCCCCAACGGCAGATGTTCGTGGCGACAGACACGCATGTCATCAATATGCACATTGACAATTCGATCAGCCACTAGACGCACTGTTGCCTCAAGCGGTCTCTCTCCGAGACATTCAAGATGACCAATATCAATTGTTAAACCAAGATACTTTGGGTAATTGAGTCTCTTTAGCAACTCTTCTGCTCGCGATACGGTATCCACAAACATTCCGGGCTCTGGTTCAAAACCAAGCACAACTTCTCTCTGTGTTGCATAGTCAAGCACCTCTCCAATGCCATCTATTAATTTTTGCCAAAGCAAATCCTCATCATCATGTGAGTGACTAGCACCCGACCACAGAGACACACAATCCGCTTGAAGTTCTCCCGCCAGATCAACGGCCTTGCAAAGAAAATCTATCCGGCGATTCCGTTCACCTGACCTGTCTGCGAGAAGAGTCGGATAGTGCTTTCTTTTTGAGTCAAGAAGATAACGAGCTCCCGTTTCAACAACACACCCCATTCGAGTTCTTACCAGAGCCTCCTGCCAATCACGAACTTCTGAAACAAATGTTTTGTGATACGGGTTCAGAAAATGTTGATCGGGGGTAATAGCAAGGGATTCATAACCTTGCTCACAAAGAACGAATAAGGCTTCTCTGAGATCTACGTCTCCAAGACTATTTGTGCTGAAACCGATTTTCATTCAATATCACAATCACGTTACTGCAGCAATTCGGCGACCAAGAACAAACCACACCAAAAGAGCAAGTACGACTACGGCCCACTGTTCTCCACAAAACGCGAGAACTATCACAGCGTCGAGCGTAATAATGGACATAATCGCATTACCAACCGCCGCTTGCATTCGATGTGGGACTGGATTCACTATGGCCTGTCCACAACGAGCAAGAATGTAAAAGCTTAGCACACCCCAGAGAGCGCACCACATGATGAGGCGGCCTTGCATAAGCCATATCGGAAATTCAGACTGTTTCATTTTCATAACAAGCAATGGCGACAACCCTGCAAGAACAAGTCCGAGCAACATAATGAAGGCACCGAAAAAAAGTTTTTTTCGGTTTCCACCACTGGCCTCATCATGAGCAAATAACGTAATACCACCAATATAGACTCCTATCCCGCAAGGAATCATCCACAGGAGCATCAATGGAGAGCCTCCAACAACCATACCAAGAGACCAATTAAGACTCCGACAACAACCCATAACCAGCGATCCCCACCGGGTGCCTTTGGCAAATCTGTTGTAGCAGCAGATTGCCGCAGCAAGCGTTAATCCCAAACAGGAAGGAGCCAGATTATTCACATACGCTGAGGCTATACACGTAAGAATAACGCCGAGTGCAAGAAGCAAATTCGCTACAAGACTAGCGACTCCTCTGGAAACACGGCCGCTTGGAAGCGGCCTCAGCGGGCGTTCTCTTTGATCAATTTCAAAATCTGCAACATCGTTCTGAACCATTCCCCCAGCGTAGAGACATAAAGATGATGCAATGACCAGCCAACCACCCATCGGAAGATTTTCATATGCACCAAAGCCTCCAACAACAAGAAACCCTGCCAACGGATCGGCTACTGCCGTAGCAAGGTTTGGCAGACGAACAAGTTGCAACCAACTGACTAACGATGACATCAGCACTGTTTTGGGAGGAGACCGTGTCATATGAAGCAAACCAACTAGCTTGAGGCACTACGATATCTTGCCAGAGCAGCCTGGAAAACAATTCTTGATACACCGACTGAGATAATTGCTACAACGCAGGTCAATGAAATCATGCCCCACGCATTGCCCGAAAGCGGACGGGCAATAGTCCCCGCAGGCACATTGACAACAAGCAGAATCGGAATAACAAAAGTGCAGACCATACGGAGTGGACCACCCCATGGACCAGCATATATTTCAGCCGGATACCGCGAAAAGTTGGTGATATAAAACCAAAAGTCGTACAAACTTTGGTTCCTTCCCATCAAAATAGTGGCGGCGGCCAACATAATGATAAGGCCGTACAAGATCGCTACGCCACAAACAATGAGCACCGGATACAGAAAACATGCAATGAGCGGTGGCGCAACGGAAAAGCGAGAGACCGACCAAACCAGTAATGCCACCCCGACAATACCGTTTGCCATCGATGAAAAATCAAACCTGTGCATTGAGAGTAAAAATTGAGCGTCAAGTGGGCGTACAAGAACTGAATCGAGCCCACCAGTTCGTACCATCTCAGTGAGTTCTGAAGCACTGGGCATGAACAGGGTTTGTACAATCGAATTGATAATTAGCCCTGTCGCAACGAAAGCAAAAAATGGTTCACGAGACCAACCACTGTTGCGACCTATTTCCGGCGTAAAACTGAATATCAACAGGTAGAACGCGAGATTCATTGACATCCAACCAAGGCTTGTCAGGCATTCTAGTAAAAAGTTTGCTCGGAATGTCATGTCTCGCACGAGACACGCTCGCGCAAACGTCGAAAAAATTTTGAAGTACCGACCCATCTAAATTTCCTCAGAGACTAGCCGCCAAAACCGCTGTATCGTTTTGTACCTCGCCACCAAACAAAACGACATACACCTATCATGACAATGAGCCACGTAAATTCAATAACAAGCCCTGTCACAAGTTCCCATCCTGTGATTTTGCCAAGCCAAACAGCAGCAGGAAAATAAGCGGTGTACTCGAACGGCAGAAAACGAACAACATCCGCAAGACTAATTCCTGCCATCCCCGTCGGAATGTCTGCGAGCATGTCGATTGGAAACATGTGCCCCGAGAGAAGATATTGAAATAGCATGTACGCAAATATGATGCTCGACACTTCAAGAAACCAAAAGCCAATCATTCCAAGAGTTGCCTCAAGAAAGAAGCCGAGCAGGAATGAAAGAACTAAAGACAAAACATATGCGGCAATAGTCAATCCATCGGGTGCTGGAGGAAAATAACTGCGACAGAAAAATAGAACGGAGACAAAAGGAATCATTGCCACGATGTAGTACACAAGTTTATGGGCGATACGAGAAGCAAGTAGAAAGCCAACGTAATCGACTGGTTGAATCAAATATTTTTTCACTGATCCATCACGAATACTTCGAGAGACACCACCGGCAAGTCCTGGCATACTCGAAAAAGCTCGAGTAAGCATTGCAAGCAAATAGTAAGCCACAATGTTGTCACGCGAGTAGCCCGCAATGTCTGTTCGATCTGAGGCGTTAAAGACTGCCGTCCAGAGAAAAACCTGCGTAACAATTGGCAAGAATCGCATCACAGTTCCTAACGCAAAGTCAGTGCGATACGCCAGACGCTCCTCAAGACAGATGACAAGCATCCGCCACCAAGACTTCAGCCCTGATAGCCAGCCGTACGATGGCTGCAGCCGTGCTGATTCTGCATAAGTTCTCATACCAGCCTCGCCCCTTGTTCTCGGTCGTTATTCAGTTGACGACTTGCTGCCCCACGAAACAGGCCTGCAACAATTTCTTCTAAGGGTACGTCCTCAACTGAAATGTCTCTGACCTGTTGACTCGCTAGCAATTTTGGCAAGACATCTGCTATTCGTGTCCGGTCGATTCGGAGTGACACACGAGGGCCACGCACCTCACACGCAAAGCCAAACTTTTCTATTTCGCCTTCAGCAGGAGGATGTTCGAGATCAAGCGTGACAACCTTGTGCGTCGTGAAGCGGTCAACAATCTGCTCAAGTGAACCGTCATAAAGAATACTACCCTCTGTAACGACAACCACACGCTCACAAAGAGCAGCAACGTCTTTCATATAATGCGTTGTAAGAACAACAGTCACTGACCGCTGCTTTTGAACGTGCCTTAAAAATTCATGGATTGTGTGCTGAGCTACCACATCAAGACCAATAGTTGGTTCGTCGAGAAATAGCACTTCAGGCTCGTGGAGTAATGCCGCAATAAGTTCCAGCTTCATTCGCTCCCCAAGAGAGAGTTCCCGTACTGGTTGCCCGAGAAGCCGTGAGACTCCAAGCATGTCGACTAGTTCATCGTGAATTTGTGCAAATCGGACGGGTTCAATTCGATAAATTTCCTGGTGAAGCCTGAAACTTTCTGCTGCCGGCAGGTCCCACCAGAGCTGGTTTTTTTGGCCCATAACCAAGGCAAACCGCCTCCGAAAATCATCGGCTCGATCCCACGGCACATGGCCCATAACCCTGGCACTACCCCGTGTCGGTGTAATAATGCCAGAAAGGAGCTTCAAAAACGTTGTCTTACCCGCCCCATTTGGTCCAAGCATGGCCAGAAATTCACCACGACCAACACTAAGATTCACCCCACGTACTGCATGGATTGTTCGTTTTTCACGGTGAAAGAGCCCCCGAATGCTTGCCCAGAGGCCTTCCGGCTTGTCATAGACCCGATATTCTTTGGCCAGATCATTGACCTCGATTACCCGGTCACTTTTTGTTTCACTGCTGTTGTACATATGCGGAAGTATAGGCCAAAACAATAAACTTGCTGCTGCCAACTAGTTTGCTTGACAATTAAACGTAGGATTTCGAGATGTATCGAATTGGGATTGGTCATGACACGCACCGACTTGAGCCGGGAAACGGGCTCTGGATTGGTGGTCTTCAAATTCCTCACAGCCAGTCGGCCGTTGGACACAGCGATGCTGATGTCCTGTTGCACGCTATTACAGATGCAATCCTTGGAGCTGCTGCCCTCGGTGATATTGGTGAACTTTTTCCGAATACAGACCCAAAAAATAAAGACCGCTCCTCGAGTGAAATGCTTGCGATCGCGTTTGATAAAGTACGCAGTGCAGGCTGGAATATTGTGAACATGGACTGCATTGTTTTTGCTGAAAAGCCAAAAATCCTGCCCCATCGGGAGCAAATAAGGCTGCGTGTAGCAGATTTATTGGCTGTCGACAGCAGTCAGGTTTGGCTAAAAGCCAAGACTGGCGAAGGCGTAGGACCAATTGGTGAAGAGCGAGCAATTGCAGCAGAGTGCGTTGTTCTGCTTGAGACGACTAAAGCATTGAACAAACATTAGGATCACAACAGACTTAAAAGTACCTGCGGGAGATACACAAAAATATGGCGGAAAGTAATCCATCCACTCATAGTTTTCCAAACATCGAACTCTACAACACATTAAGCCACCAGAAAGAGCAATTCACTACAGTTGTTCCGGGTAAGGTTGGCATGTATCTCTGCGGACCGACTGTTTACAAGCCGAGCCACATCGGACACATGGTTGGTCCAGTTATCTTTGACACGATCAAGCGCCACCTTGTCTATTCGGGCTGGGAAGTGACGTGGGTTGTCAATATCACGGATGTTGACGACAAACTTATTGCTGAGAGTAAAGTTCGGAATATGTCAATGACTGCTCTTGCTGAGGAGATGACCGCTGACTACCTCGACAACCTTTCCGCTCTCGGCGTTCAAGGCATTGACACCATGCCAAAAGCAACCGACCACATTGAAGGTATTGTGAAATTCATAGAAGGCCTTGTTCAAAAAGATTGTGCTTACCCTGCTGATGGCGACGTGTACTTTGATGTCGCCAAGGATGAAGACTATGGAAAATTAACAAATCGATCTCCTGAAAAAATGCAGGGCGAAGGTGGTGCAACAGCGAGTCGAAAACGATCGGCCGCTGACTTTACACTCTGGAAAAAAGCAAAACCTGGTGAACCTTCATGGGAAAGCCCCTGGGGGCCCGGACGCCCGGGTTGGCATATCGAATGTTCTGCAATGAGTGAAGCCATTCTGGGTAGTCATTTTGACATCCATGGAGGTGGGCTTGATTTAGTCTTTCCTCACCATGAAAACGAAATCGCACAGAGTGAATCTCTTCATGAGTGCCCCATGGCAACATACTGGATGCATAACGGACTTATGCAGGCAGCAGGTGTAGCAGGAAAGGTCGGTGGCCGTCCCCGAGATGGCAGTGACACGCCAGACGACCTTGCAGCCACCAAAATATCAAAGTCGACCGGAGCTGAGCCTTTCAAAGAGCTACTCACCAGACACAGACCAGAAGTGATAAAACTGTTGCTTCTATCGACCCATTACCGAAGCCCTATTCACTTTGGTGAGGAACCGCTGGGAGAGTCTGCTCGAGCATTGGAAGCATTCGAACGACTTTTCAATCGCTACGAACGGCTTTGTGGCAATTCCTACTACACACTTACAGAACGTAATCGCCATGACGGCAACATTGCGATTTCTAAGTTTCACGGAGATATAAAAGAATATGCCTCAGCCTTGAGAAATCGTTTCCTCGATGCAATGGATGATGATTTCAATACTGCCATAGCCGTAGCCACGTTATTCGACCTCATTCGGTACATCAACAAATTTATCGACAGTGAAAGCCTTGAAAAGAAAACAACGGATTCGGATCTTGAAACACTTACGCACCTCATGCTTTTGATGCGAGAACTCACGAGTAACCTTGGCTTATTTCTTACTCCACCTGTACAAGTTGCGGCTGGAACGGATGGAAAACTACTAGAGTCGTTGATGCAACTGATTATCGAACTGCGATCACGAGCGCGTAAGACAAAAGATTTTGCCACCGCAGATCTTATTCGTGACTCGCTGAACGAGGCTGATATTCAACTAGAGGATCGTGCCGACGGAACGGATTGGAGCATTACCTAAAATTTCGCCCTACCGCTCAAATTTCAACATGGTGTCAACGTTGCGTCACAGGCAATTCAATCTGAACAGGCTCTTCAGAATCTCCCTGTTCTTGTTCCTCCTTGGCAGCCATATCACGAATCTCCTGAGAGATTTTCATTGAGCAGTACTTCGGCCCACACATACTACAGAAATGGGCAGACTTGAATGTCTCTTGAGGAAGTGTTTCATCGTGATACCGTTTTGCTGTTTCTGGATCCAGTGACAGACGAAACTGCTCATTCCAATCGAAATTGAAGCGAGCATGTGACAGTGCATCGTCACGCGAGCGAGCACCTTTACGGTGTCTCGCAAGATCTGCCGCGTGGGCAGCAATTTTATACGCAATAACGCCTTGCTTGACATCTTCAGCATCCGGCAACCCGAGGTGTTCTTTAGGTGTCACATAGCAGAGCATTGCGGCACCGCTCCAGCCTGCGAGCGCAGCACCAATTGCGCTCGTGATGTGGTCATAGCCAGGCGCGATATCTGTAACAAGTGGCCCAAGTACATAAAACGGTGCCTCATCGCACTCCTCCATCTGACGTTTTATGTTCATATCAATCTGGTCCATCGGCACGTGCCCTGGTCCTTCAACCATTACCTGACATCCTTTTGCCCAGCCCCGCCGAGTGAGTTCACCGAGGACGTGTAATTCTGCAAACTGAGCCTCATCACTCGCGTCTGCGATGGCACCTGGACGAAGACCATCGCCGAGACTCCAGGTCACGTCATATTGCCGAAAGATGTCACAGAGATCCTCAAAGTGCGTGTACAGCGGATTCTGCTCTTTATGGGTCATCATCCACCGGGCAATGAGGGATCCGCCACGGCTTACAATACCTGTCACCCTCTTCATTGTGAGATGAAGATGTTCTTGCAAAAGCCCAGCATGAACCGTCATGTAGTCCACGCCCTGCTGAGCCTGTTTTTCGCACATGTCGAGAAAATGCTGTGGCTTCATCTCATCAATATCGCCGCCAAGTTCCTCAAGCATTTGATAAATAGGAACAGTTCCAATCGGCACTGGAGAAGCATCAATAATTGCTCGTCGAATACTGTCTATATCCTTACCGGTCGACAGATCCATCACTGTGTCTGCCCCGTGATGCACCGCCATGTGAAGCTTTTCGAGTTCTGTTGACTCGTCACTTGTCACGGCAGAATTTCCAATATTGGCATTAATCTTTGTCAGTGCAGCAATACCTATCGCCATTGGTTCAAGACATTTTGTGAGATGTACCGTGTTCGCTGGAATTACCATCCTTCCACGAGCAACCTCGCTCCGAACCAACTCTTCAGGTAGGTCCTCCCGCGCGGCAACGAATTTCATCTCCGGCGTCACTTCGTTCTCACGAGCTCGTTCAAGCTGTGTCATGAATTTTCTCCAAATAACTGACGTACGTGGGTAGCTGATGAAAATGATTCTTTAACACTGTATCACAATGGCAAAAAACAGTCTGCTCTTGATTACTCAATTCATAATGTCTTCAAATACTCAAGCACTGCAGCTCGCTCTAAATGAGTCAAGGCATTCGGGTAGGTATGCCCTTCGGCTGATTTCCCAGGCTTACTCGTATCAAAATACTGCCGGCGTTGTGCTGATGGCAGACCACCTGAAACAGCCTCAGCAAACCATGACACACTCGGTTCCTCGATTTCCAGACCGACTTTTTGCGTATCGTAACCAACAGGTGTCCTACGCCACACAGGTGGGCGGCTCTCCGGATGAAGAACATGCCACAACGTCGGGACAGAACCGTTGTGGAAGTAGGGAGCTGAAGCCCACACACCATCTAGCGGTGGCGCGACATATCCAAGTGGGCGTTGACGATTACCTATAGATTTAGCATCACGACCAAAATGACCAAACCAGCTTTCGTTAAGGGCACTTCTTTCTTTGTTCGTTAATGCATCAAACCGGACTCGATCGGTACCAATCTCATCAATCGGAACGACGGTCTCCGGATACACTTCATTCTCTCCATATTCGCCGTGGCAATGACCGCAATGCTCACGGAAGATCGGTTCACCTTTCCCTGCCAAGCGAGTATCAATTTCAGTAGGCCATTCTGGTGGCCTCAGTGACTCAAGCCAAGCCTCAACATGTTCAAAATCTGATTCCCACTCTAAGAACTTCTCTGGACCATTTTCACGGACCAAAAGAAACTGCATGAGCATTCGGCTTCCTTGGGGTGCGAACCCATCTGCGTAAAGAGTTTTTCGCTTCCGATAGTGCCACCACGGCGGTGCATCCATATCGTGATGCGTAAGATCAAACCGCGGGGAACGTGAGACTATATTTAAGGCAGCATCTCTGTGATGCATTAAAGCGACACCAAACATGACGGCGTTTGTCGTACCGCTTGTCGTGCCAAGAGGGAGAAGAAGGGAGCCGATATCCATGTGACCAAAGGATTTTCCTTGAGCAATTTTCACCAACCTGACTTCTTCTGTAAATGTCTCAAGAGCATAATTTGTGTTCGGAATTCCGGGAACGATAGTCCCCGCAACTTGGCCCTGGTGACACGCGAGACAACTCATTGTCCAGTTGCCACTTGAGCCGACGACATATTGCATCGACCGCGACGGATCACTCGGGTGCGGCAAAAGACCATATCGATTCATAGCCATCTCCCGCCGCTCCGCTGTAGACGCCTGCTCGGCTTTCGACTTCAGGGGCTCAGGCCAAACGGTCCAGAGTGCGTCAAACACCTCTTGATCAAGATCTGCTGGAAGATACGCCTTATCGAGGAGTAATTGGAGGCCTTTTTCAGGATTCCCCCCAACCGCAACACTCCCAGGAATAAAAACACTGATGGCTAGAAACAGTACAAATGAGTTTCTCATCAATTTTTTAGGCAACAGCAATTTAGAGAACCGTACTTTCATGGCATACTTGTTTATCGAAAGTTCAGACTCTTTAACAGCCGACGCCCTAAGGCATTGTGAACGCACCACGTTTCGGCAATTATAGGCACTTCGACCATATTGTCCGACTCACCGTAAACCACTCGATGAACCACCATGGTTGCAGCGAACCCGATTCTCCTTCCAGAACTACGCAGCCTGCTTCAAGAGCAGGACGCTGTGGGCATCCGTGAAGTCGCTGAAGAGTTACATCCAGCAACCGTTGCTGAATTTTCTGAAGGCCTTGATGACAATGAAATCTGGCTCCTACTTGATGCGCTTCCTGTCGAACAACGAGCAGAAATTTTTCCTTACTATCCTCTTGTCAGACAAATCCAACTGCTCGAGGACGCAAACAATTCTCAACTTGGCCCTCTCTTAGAATGGATGGCTCCGGATAATCGTGATGATCTGCTCCGTGAACTAGATCCTGATTTTGTTGAAGCAATTCTTCCGCTGGTTGCGAAAGCGGAGCGACACGACATTCGGATGCTCTTGTCGTGCCCGGAAGACTCTGCTGGCAGTCTCATGACGACCGAATATGCGTCATTGCCCGCTAACATAACGGCAGGCGAAGCCATTGCAAGACTTCGAAATCAAGCTCCAAACAGTGAGTCTATTTACTACATTTACATCTTAGATTCCGATCGCAATCTCGTAGGATTTATCTCACTCCGCGACCTGATACTTGCAAACCCAACTTCTCTTGTCGCTGACCTGATGCAACGGGACGTCATTAGTGTCAAAGTCGATGAACCCACTGAACAGGTTGTTCAAAAACTTGCACGATTTGACTTCATCGCTATACCAGTTGTTGATGACATGAGCCGTCTTGTTGGGATCGTAACTCATGATGATGTTCTTGATACCGTTCGTGAAGAAGCAACTGAAGATGCTCAGATGAGCGCCGCGGTTGCTCCACTGAACGAAGGTTATCTTGAGACTGCGCTTATCACCATGACCTGGAAACGTGGGGTTTGGCTCACAATACTTTTTTTCACCGCTGCTGTTACGGCGATGGTGCTTGCCCGAACACCGATCCCCCAAGTCTGGTTAATTGCTTTTATTCCTCTCGTAATCGCGAGCGGTGGCAACTCGGGGAATCAGTCAGCCACACTTGTCATCACTGCATTATCCATGGGCGACTGTAGCCTCGCCGACTGGCCTCGAATTCTTCGCCGTGAGCTTATCATGGGCTTACTTCTTGGCACGCTCCTTGCCGTACCAGGCTTTCTACTTGCCCTCCTTTACGCACCTTCTCCAGCTCAAGCGATGGTGATTCCACTTACCATTTTAAGTGTCGTCGTATTTGGATCTCTCGTTGGCTCACTCCTGCCCCTTCTCTTCCGCTCAATTGGGCTCGATCCAGCACTCATGAGCAATCCGTTTGTATCTGCAATTGTCGATGTGGTCGGCATTATCCTGTATATGTCAATTGCCTATGTCATGTTGAGCTAAAGACAAAACCTGGCTCCATAAAAAAAGTATCAAATATCACCTGTAGAAACCCGTTAATCAGAGCCGATCTTTACAAAAAGGGAACGGGGAAACTTCTTTCTTTAATGAAAAAAGTCTTTGAAAATGAGTGTTTCGGTTGTCATCAGTACGTACAACAACCCAACTGGGTTGCGCATGTGCCTTCTTGGCATGATGTCACAAACGGTACTTCCTGATCAAATTATTATTGCAGACGATGGATCAGATCAAGCAGGCTATGGCTTTTTAAGCGAGGCACTTTTTTCGTCACTGCCGATTGAAAAAGTCTGGCACCCAGATCGTGGCTGGCAGAAAAACTTAATTCTCAATATTGCTCTCCGCCACTGCCATAGTGATTATCTGATTTTCTGCGACGGCGACACCATTCCCAGAAGCGACTTTATTGAATCACATTTAAGACATGCACGCCCGAAAACGTTTCTATCAGCATCCGCTATTGATGTCCCTCAACACGTCTATAGAAATTTCACCGACGCTCATATCACTGACAATCTAATTTTTGAGCCTTCTTTTCTTGATCGTGAGTGGCCTGAGTCAAATAAGCATTTGCTACGCCTTCAACCTGGCCGTTTAGAAAAGACATTAAATCTAATCACATGGCGTTACTGCGTCCTGCGCGGTGCCAACTTTTCGTTATGGCGAGATGATATCGAATCAGTGAATGGTTTTGATGAGTCTTATGGATACGGAAGTGAAGATCGCGAACTCGGCGTTCGATTACGAAATATTGGTGTTTCATCACGCTGGCTTAAATTCTCACTCATACAGCTTCACCTTTCGCACTCAAAAACAGGGTATCGTGACCCCCACGTTGTAAGAATGCAACGATGGAAATTACGCAAGCTTTTTCTAACGAGAAAAACACGAGTCGCTGCTGGCCTTGCCACAGCCTGCGAGCGATCATCGGCCATGCCCGAGAGCCAATACGTCCACACATCAGAAAAAACCATGACACACGCGTCGTCTATTCTTCAATTCGTGCCAACTCAACAACACAACAACCAACCCGCATCACGAAAGAGGCATGCAGCCTAGTCACTGTAACACCCTCCCTCCCTCATGCATGTCAACAAGGGACGCAGCTCCCTGCTGTGGAAAAATTTTTACATACCTTTTACATACCTATGAGTGCCTGTACATAACACATGAAACTCCATTACTGCAAAACACCGTCGGGCAACTTTGGTGACGACCTCAACACGTGGCTCTGGCCAACACTTCTTGGTGAAAATTTTTTCGACACAAACGAAGATGCACTTTTTCTAGGTGTTGGTACTATTCTCAATCAGAAGATTCCAAGAACTCCAGAAAAAATTATCCTTGGCACAGGCACGGGCTATCAACGACCCCCAAAAATAGACGGGAAATTCAGCGTCTTCTCCGTCCGAGGCCCCCTTACCGCAAGGGCTTTGAATTTACCCGCTAGAAAAAGCATTGGTGACTCTGCATACCTCTGCCTCGTAACATCTAGCTTCAAGAAACTCCTTAGGCTACCAAAAAAACACAAAGTATCTGTTATTCCTCATCATCAAACAGTAGCGCCTATTGACTGGAAAACTGTCGCATCGCTTGGTGACATTCATTTTATAGATCCTCGAAAGAACTTCTTCAGTGTTTTTGAAGATATCGCACAGTCTGAATGCGTCCTGACAGAAAGTCTTCATGGGGCAATTCTCGCGGATGCCCTTCGCACCCCATGGCAACCATTTCAATTGGGTCACCGATTCAACATGTTCAAGTGGCATGATTGGTTCAAGTCGATCCACGTCGACATACAAGCAATTCAAAAATATCCAATTCTATGTAGCGAGCGACTGCCAGGGCCGAGACGAGCAAAGCATGCACTTGAGCGAGTGTGCGGTAAGATACTTATGTATGACCGTCTTAGCCAGAAGCCAATCCGAACCAACTCAACGCGAGAACTGGAGACCTTTGCAATCACGTTACAAGAACAGGCTCAATCGAAACAGTTTTATCTCAGCAGTGAATCCACCCTACAAAACATTCTCAATCGTCTCATTGAATGTGTTGAGAGCGTACGCGCCCAATACGTAAATGAATTACGTCAAGTCGCCTGAACACCGGCTTGACCTGTTTGATGATCAACCAACCAACGTAAAAAGCTACTGAAGCTGTCTACCGATAGCTTCAGCAACTTTTCGACACGTCGCCATTGTTTTCTCGAATGCAATAAAATCAAGTGTCTGACCACCATCACTTGCAGCATTTTGCGGGTCAGGATGCACCTCGATGATCAAACCATCAGCACCGGCAGCCACCGCAGCGGCGGCCATACTCGGCACAAGATCGGCATGACCTGTGCCGTGGCTTGGATCCACAACAACTGGCAGATGGGTGCGAGCTTGCAGCCATGGCACTGTGGCTAGAGGAAGTGTAAATCGAGTATGTGATTCAAATGTTCTAATCCCGCGCTCACAAAGCATCACCTGACGATTACCTCCGTCGAGAATATACTCCGCTGCCAACAACATCTCGTCGACTGTCGCAGCAGGGCCCCGCTTCAGAAGCACGGCTTTGTCACACCGGCCGACAGCCTCAAGCAAGCGGTAGTTTTGCATGTTCCGAGCCCCGATCTGCAGGACATCTGCGTAGCGTGCAACAAGGTCCACATCTTCCGGTGAAACCACTTCTGTGACAACCGCTTGGCCCGTCTCGTCACGTGCCTCTGCAAGTAATTTCAGGCCCTCCTCTTTGAGGCCCTGAAAACTGTAGGGACTTGTTCTTGGCTTGAAGGCACCACCACGAAGGCCCGCTGCCCCGGAAGCAAAAACTGCTCGAGCAGAATCAAGAATCTGCTCACGAGACTCAACCGAACATGGCCCTGCAATAACACCAACGTTGCCGCCTCCAACGACCAGAGGTCCAACTGTCACCACGGTCTGTTCCTGCTGAACTTCACGACTAGCGACTTTGTAAGGAGCCAAAATTGGAAGAACACGAGAAACACCAGACACTGTTTCCATCGCACTAACAGTCGCATCTTGCTCATCACCAACGACAGCAACGACTGTCCTCTCGGAACCCTCAATGACATGAGGCTTCAATCCAAGATTTTCTACTTGCTTTGCAACGTTACTAACCTGCTCAGGACTCGCATCTGCCTTCATTACGATGATCATGTATCTCTCCAATATTTTTTCAGATCTACAACGAGCCTCTGTAAAGAGAGTCGCTCTGTCAACCATTTACCACAGAAGAGGGTTTTCATTGATTTAATACCAAGAAGGTTTCACTACAGGAGTAGCAGACACCGCAGATAAACTTAATCAGCTTGGCGTATTTGAAACACGTCTGGTATCTGCTCGCCCCGCTGCTGAGCAGATTCTTTTGTGGTAATCACGACTTTTTTGTACTCACCGTCGCTCCTAAAGACATAAACCAACTGCCCTGGCTTGCCCTCACTTTTCTGTAAAATAGTAAGCAAAACATCCTTGCCGGAACGGTCTCGCTCTGACAGACCGAATGATTGGTTTTTGGTAATCCCTTGCAGTTCAAGATCTTTCCCCGCTATTTCTATGGTCACACCTGTTGCCTCAGACAACATTTCAACTGCCGTCTCAAGTGAGTCTGAATCAAACGCCAACGTCACCGGCTTTTGCAACCTGCTGACCACGGACTCCTGGGCATTCATGCTTGGTGCCTCGCCTACACTCGAAACGGCTGGGTTTCCCCGGATTTGATCGAGTAAAAGAGATCCGGCTAATACAATGTTATGTGCCGCCATTTCAGGAAGATATGAGTTCGCTACCACAAGATCACGTCCTTCAGCACCAATACGCATATTTTGTTGCCACAGTCGAAGAAGCTCTGGCAATCGAATGACAAGAACACGGCCATAAACATTCAGGTCTTGACTGCTGATCATAGACTCAATGTTCCCAGATACGTTACGCAAGTCATTTCCTAACTGCCGCTCGAGCGATCGTGCAGACCCTACGGCCGGACTCACTGCATCGATCTCAAAATATGTCTGATGATCAAGATGAATTGAAACAGCAGCTGCTGGGCACTCATCGCCCAGAGCATGTTCGATTGGCTCAAGAAGTGGCATGACTGTCGCCGGCAATAACAATCGCCCATCATGAACAAAATAATGGGGCGAGCCTAAGAGCGTAAGATGCCGACTACCATCAAGTATTGGCCGGAGTGGTCGCATACTTCGAGGAAGTTCACTCTCAGCAGCGGATGTCGTAACAAGGCTATCCATAAGCGCAGGTGTCGCAACGACGACGTCACCGCCAGTCTCTCCATGCGGATACCAACGGAGCCATCCTTCTATGACTTCTGCAGGAGTTGTCGAATCTGAAATTGCAGAGACATCACTATCCAGTGAATCAGCTTTTATTCGATGGGCCCACATGGCTACGAGTGGCATACCGTTCTCATCAGCCTGCCAGCTCACTTGTAGCGTTTCAATTTCAGAGAGTGGGCTCTTCATGAGTCGCTCGAGCATCACGATAACTTGATTTAATTCGTCTCCTCCAACTTTCAGAACCAACTGCCCATCTTTGGACTTCATGAATTCTGCAGGCCTTGCCGCAAAAATCAGCTGCGACCCCAACGGTAGATAACGAAACTGAAGCCGCGTTGGTTCTGCAGGTGGCATCCACGGCAGGGAATCATTACGTGTGACAACAAACGCCTGTTCACCAACTATAGAAGGCATGTCCTGAGACTGATCATCTGACGAAGACGATACATTTTCACTGACGACTGTACCACCAGGAACTTCATTAAAACCCTCTTCAAAACGTGGCCATATTTTCCATGCAAGAAAACACGTCAAGAGAGTAAGCAACATCAAGGCCGCAACCGACGGAGCCTGAATCTTTTGGTATCTGCGACTTATTTTTGTTGTCCTGTTTCGTGAAGTAGTCACTGTGGCAGCACCCTTATTCACAACAGCAAGAAGATTCTTCTGAAAAGGACGTTGCGGTGGCAACTCTGGACTGACTTCCGAGTACTGAAGACATGCTGCAATAGCATCGGCTGCTTCAGCAGCATCACAGTATCGCCGATGTGAATCCGTCGCTGTCATATAATCAAGGAGTGATTGAATTTCTTTCGGACATCCCTCTATCGGTGGCCATAATGTCGAAAGCTGCGCTGCTTTTTCACGAATAAAAGTTGCCGTTGCCGCAGCATTCTCTTGCAGAACTATCGGACTCCCAGTCAGAAGCGTATGAAGCAAACACCCTATCGCATAGACATCACCCATTGGTGTTACTGGCTCACCGGAAACAAGCCGCTCTGGTGGAACAAAGCAAATCTGCTCAGCAAGCTTTGAGATTATCTGAGGCGATCGAAGAGGGTCAGCTGCTACGAGGCAGAACGGGTCACCGGACAAAGGGTACTGCAAAAGCCGCAGCCCTTTATGAAAAGTCACATCAGCTGCTGAACCAACTACGACACTTGTTGAAATCATTCCATGAACACCCCCAAGCCGATGAATCTCAGCAACACCACGACACACTGAAAGGGCTACTCGTACTGCCTCAACAATCGGCCATCTCCCTGTTTGGCCAAGCGTCGCGATAGAAACAGCAGAACCGAGATCTTCGCAGACAATAAACCGATGCTCTCCGATTGACTCCAATGCCCATGTTTTTGATAGCACGGGGGACGTTGTTTCAGCAGCACATTCAACGTGACGAACAATCTCGGTCCACACTTCAACCCGACACCTTGCCGGGTCGTCGATTGGGACAAGAGACACGGGCTGCTTCGTCGGGTCGTGACGACCTCGATACACGACGCCACCGAGAGGTAGCTCACGCTTTTCAAGAAGACAATACTCCCCAATAAAAAAGTTCCTGGCATTGCCCTTCACAAGCTGTTTGGCTTGCCATAACGTGACAATTCCTTGCCGGACAAGCCACTGTGCTGCAAGAGCCGTCTGATTGTCTTGAGAACCAGACTGTTTGATTGCATCCAAACACGTCGCTTGCACTCCTGGTAGCTGATCTGCAGAAAGCAGTCGACTTTCAGCAATTTTTTTCCAGAAGACATCCAAAGGCAGCACAGGCATAACATTCAACCAAAAACAGAATTTCGGCTACTCACAGTCCATACCAACAAACTGTACACAATACGCAAAAATACGCACTTCAATAGGATACCCGGTAATGAATGCCCACGAACAGTCGGTCAACACAGTGAGAATCAAACGTAATTAAAATCTCCGGTTGTCTTTGTCAAAACAAGACCGATATGATCCCATGATTACAGAACAGAATCAGTGTGTCTCCGAGGATACACTCAACAAGAACACCTTTGAATCCAGGTAATCATCATGCGATCCAGTGAGGCGAATCGGATTTATTTTGACCGAGCAGCTGACCAGCTTGATCTGAGTGAGAACATCCGACAACTTCTGCTTACACCACAGCGAGAAGTGCAGGTTCAACTTCCAGTCGAACTTGACTCAGGGGCTGTTGCATCGTTTATTGGCTATCGCGTGCAACACAATAGTGCTCGCGGACCAATGAAAGGCGGATTGCGCTACCATCCACAGGTAGATCTTGATGAAATTCGCGCGCTTGCGTCATTGATGACGTGGAAGACCGCCGTTGTCAACATCCCATACGGAGGTGCGAAAGGTGGTATTGCACTCGACCCAAAGTCGCTTTCCACACGAGAACTCCAGCGTGTCACCAGACGATTCGTTGACAACGTGCATGATCTCATCGGACCTGACGTGGATATTCCAGCCCCGGACATGGGCACTTCTTCTGAAGTCATGGCATGGATCATGAATCAGTACGATAAATTCCACGGTTTCTCCCCAGCTTGTGTCACTGGTAAACCTGTGGAATATCATGGGTTACCCGGTCGTGAAGAGGCCACAGGCCGCGGAGTCGGACTGCTTACCGTAAAACTTCTCAGTCGTCTCGGCCGAAAGATACCCGGAACTCGCGTTGTCGTGCAGGGTTTCGGAAATGTTGGTACTCATGCCGCAAAGTTCCTTCAAGAAACAGAGTGTCGGATTATCGCCGTGGGCGATGCAACCACAAACGTATATCGGAAAGAAGGTCTCGATGTGCTAGAGATGATTCGGTACGTACATAGCAATGGTGGCACCTTGATGGGCTACAAAGGAGGAGACGTCATCTCGAATCAAGAATTACTCTCCTGCAACTGTGATGTTTTAGTCCCAGCTGCTCTTGGAGGTGTTCTGACAAATGAAAACGCTGGCCACATCAAAGCACCTATTATTGTTGAGGCAGCAAATGCTCCTACGGATCCTGCTGCTGATGCTTTTTTCGATGAAATCGGAGTTACTATCTTACCCGACATCCTGTGTAATGCCGGTGGCGTCACTGCAAGCTGGTTTGAGTGGGTACAAAATCGTCAACATTACCAATGGGGAATGAATCGAGTCCGACAAGAGCTTGACCGCATTCTAGGTGAAGCTTTTGAACAAGTCTGGCAACTTGCGTCCTCCCGAAAAGTTTCGCTTCGAACAGCCGCTTTCATGCTTGGAGTCGGAAGGGTGCGTCAAGCAACCGACCTCGGCGGTATTGGGTAGTACCTGAAGGCACTCGACCAGGCAAGCTGGAAGAATTCCTTTATGACCGCAAGAGGTCTCCTCAAACGAATCACGCTACAGATGGTCTCTGTCACTATTTGCCTGGTTATGCACAGCAGGCCGATACCAAGAACCACGCAACCACTGACTGACGAGTTTGATCTGCTTGTTACTTAACGCTTGTAGACCACCTTCAGAGGCCACACCAAATCGTGGCATACGATCGTTTGTATCCGGGTAAAATCGTTGATGTGTCGGATCAGTAATAATCCCTACCAGCCACTCTTCAGACCCCCATCCATTCAGGTCTGGTGCGTAGCCAAGCTCTGTCTCGTTGTCTCTGTAAGGATGGCAGCTTCCACACCGATCAGTGTTAGCAATTAACTCCTGCCCACGCTTGATTACTTTTTTTCTTCCAGTTCCTTTTCTTCCAGTTCCTTGAAGCAGGCCTGACTCCGCCACAAGCGTAAAGATAACGGCTTCTTTATCATCTTGCTTCCACTCGTCCTCATCAGTGAAGTCCTCACAGACAAACGACACCATGTCCCCTTCCTTGTGCGCTGTGTTACCAAAATAGGCTGCACCACCAACACGTTTTGGATCAAGAAGCCCACGTACCCACGACTCTCCGCCAAATTCAAAAAGATTTGCAGCCGAAGATTTCGCAAACACCTCCTCCGCATTCTCAGCAGAAGGATCGATATGGGCATGACAACTCTGGCAATGCTGGGCAAATAATTTTGGTCCCTGCGAAAGCGGATCACTGCGGACTAATGACAGTGCTCCAGTAGGAGGGATTTTTTCTGGCCGCCCTGCAAGCTCTACCGCCCGATCAGAATCACGTGCAGCCTGTTTCACGGCGACTAGAAATGCTTCGGAACGACGAATAGCCTCAAGCTTTTCTCGTCTGTTCGTAAAGACATCCAGCTTTTCTTTATCGTGTCCAAGTGCTGCAAAGATTTTATCTTCATCGCCGCCTGTTGATTCGATTAATTCTTCAACATCTGCAAAAGCAGACCGGTCTGCCCAGAGCGCATAATAATCTTCATGAAGAGCCATGGCGGTCAAAAGTCCAGCGCCCGCCAAGATTGCAATAGTAAAAACGATATTGAATCGATGACCAAGCTTCCACTGCCCAAAAATTGGCATAAGAAACATAATGCCCAACGTAGCTCCCGGCACTACGATAGCACCAAGAAATTCACCCGTCGCTCCCCAACCCTCAAAAACCTTGAGGAACTGAAACAGAAAAAGAAAATACCATTCCGGTCGAGCGGCGGCGTACGGCTCGGATGGATCAGCCGGTGCGCCAAGCTCTGCACCCAAATGCCCAGGTACGATTGGCTCCCCAGCAAGAATTGCACGCAAAGCCGGCATTAGAATCACACCAAGAACAACAGCCATCACAGCAAGCATTGCGACAGCATCCTTGAGTACCTGATCTGGCCAGAACATTGCATCAGGCTTTGTGATTGGCTGCTTGGCATGAAGACCATGCTTCCGAAATAACGTTAAATGTAAGACCAGAAAGATAACCAGTGTTGCAGGCAAGAACCCAGCATGCAGTGCAAAGAACCGCGTCAGTGTATGGTGCCCATAGTCAGGGCCTCCAACAACGAGTTGCTGTATCGATGGTCCAACGAGTGGCACCAGGCCCGCTAAATTTGTGGCAACTCGAGTCGCCCAATATCCTTTTTGGTCCCATGGCAAAAGGTACCCGGTCAGGGCCATGCCGAGAACCAGCATCATTAACACTAACCCTAGCCAGAAATTCACTTCACGGGGCGCTCGATACGCACCATCAATCACAACCTGCATCACATGAAGAGCAAGCAGCACAACCATGGCCTGAGCCATCACATGGTGAAGCCCACGAAGAAGCCAGCCTCCTGTCATTTCATACTGAATGTAATAGACGCTTTCCCAAGCAGTCTGAGCGCTCGCTGAATAACTCGCCCAGAGCACTAAGCCAGTAATGACTTGTGTCATGAAAGCAAAGACGAGAGTGCTTCCCCACACGTATCGCCAACGAGCACCGCCGGGAACCCGCTCATACAGTGCACTTCGAACAAGGGCTCGATATCCTGTTCGACTATCAAGCCAATTACTGATCCAACTGCCGCCGGCTACTTCATCAAGACCAGAGGATTCACCATGTCCAGAGAGTTCTCTCATTTTTTCGCCACCTTGTCTTCAATACCTGTATAGAAATTCTGCCACTTCACAGATACCGCACCCGCCTTACTCACTTCACACTCAAGACTGTCCATTGACCGAGGACTTGGGCTTGGTGCAACGATACCACCATCAAGGGTAAAACTACTGTTATGGCATGGACACCGAAAACAACCTGCTGCATTATCTAATTCAACGAAGCATCCTGCATGAGGACATGTTGCTGAGAGAACCTCGACACGATCAGTGCCCTCATCTCTTTTCACGTACACGGCACCAATTGGCTCGGCTTGAAAACCTGTCCATGCGTCAACTCGATCAGCAATGACTGGAAACTGCCGAGGCTGTCCGTCTGCAGGTACATTCGTCAAATCAGTAAGAGGCAGGAACGTCGCTGCGCCTGATGATCTCTGTAAAGGATCAAGAAAAGACCAGACTGCTGCGACAACAGGTGGAAGCGTGGCCAGCCCTCCACACAAAACTGCTACTACTCCCGCAAGGAAGCTTCGCCGTCTCGTCTCCTGTTCCGCGGAATCTTCACTCAATTGCTCAGTCACAATCTGACCTCCAGTTACATCAAGCACTTACAAATCAAATTCGCTTTGATGGCAGCGTACAATCACCTCGATATTGACGACTCTCGATAGTTACAATGCCATGCAAATCATGTCATATACCAATCGCTTATTACAAACATAACCACGGCATGAGCCAAAAGATTTTCATTGTATCTCTTTTGGAATTTCGTTCGTATTACAATATCACGAATTGAGCAAGAAGAATGTGACGGGCTAACATGCTTGGTATCAGAAAAACATTTCTTGGCATCAGCCGAACATGGGCATCAGCCGAACATGTCAGATGACATCTTGGAAACTTCGACTATTTTGAATCAAGGGCATGCCACGCAGCGTCAACAGCCTCGGTGACCTGTTTTTCAACATCGTCAAATGCCCCAGTGACAATTGCTCCTGCTGCTGCTTTATGACCTCCGCCACCGAAGTGCCCTGCGAGAGCACTGCAATCGGCAGCACCGCGACTTCGAAAGCTCAA